>JAJQAF010000100.1 GCA_021203945.1 Campylobacter sp. | reverse complement strand
GACATTTACAAAATGGCTAAAATTTATCTAGTTTCAAATACTGCGTCAAACGATAATGACGTGATAAATTTGAGCGTTAGCGATATAAAATTTTTAAAATTTAAAGCGGATTTAAGCGAATTTAACGCACTCGTGATAACTTCTAAAAACGCACTTAAAGCTTTGGAATTTAACGGCGTGAAAGCGAGCGAAAATATCCAAATTTACGCTATCGGCGAGCCGACTGCAAAGCAGGCGCGAAGTCTTGGTTTTAATAAAATTTACGTCGCGCAAAACGCTCACGGAGACGAATTCGCCGCCGAGATCGCCCCTCTTTTAAAAGGTAAAAAGACGCTTTATCTAAGAGCAAAAGAGGTAGTTTCAAATTTAAGCGAAATTTTGCATGCAAACGGCGTAAATTTAAGCGAAATTATCGCTTACAAAAATATACCCAAATGCGTTGATAGCGAGTTAAAACCGCCGTTAGGAAGCGTGATAATATTTACGTCTCCGTTGAATTTTAAAAATTTTATCTTAAATTTCGGCTGGGAAGATAGCTATAAAGCCGTAGCTATAGGGCAAACAACGGCGAACGAGCTTGCAAAATTCACAAACCCCATCGTTAGTGAAATTCAAAGCGTAAATTCTTGTATATCGCTTGCTAAAACATTATTTTAAGCAAAAAGTATATATAATTTTAACTGCCTGAGTGAAGCGAGTCAGCATTTTACGGGGTCCAACACTTTTATGTTAGCGAAGATGTATGGGCGCTATGCGATGTGGTTTCGTTTGAGTGCGAGAGCGCGAGAAATTGCAACCTTGAGGCGTTTGTCTATTTGCAAGATTGGCTTTGTTTATGGGCCACTCTTTATGCGACGCTCACTTGGGTATTATTTTATGGAGTTTGTATGAATATTTTGATAATAGGAAGCGGCGGACGCGAATACGCAATCGCTTTGAAGCTAAAAAGCGAGAAAATCTCACATAAAATCTACTTTGCGCCCGGAAACGGTGCGACTTTAAGCCTTGGCGAAAATTTAAACATAAAAGATTATAACGAACTTGCCGAATTTGCTAAACGAAACGACGTAAATTTAACTATCGTCGGAGCCGAAGCGCCGCTTAGCGAGGGCGTCGTGGATATTTTTAAAGCGCGCGGACTGGCAATTTTCGGACCTAGTAAGGCGGCGGCAAGACTTGAAAGCTCAAAGGCTTTTATGAAGGAATTTTTAGCTAAAAACGGTATAAAAACGGCTAAATTTTTAAATACCGCCGACTTTAAAGAGGCTGTGAAATTTATAGAAAGTTTAAATGTGCCGATTGTCGTAAAAGCAGACGGATTATGCGCGGGTAAAGGCGTGATAATCGCCGCAACCCGCGATGAAGCAAAACAAGCCGCACGCGATATGTTAAGCGGAGAAAGCTTCGGCGAAGCGGGCAAACGCGTCGTGATAGAGGAATTTTTAGACGGATTTGAGCTAAGTTTTTTTGCGATTTGCGACGGAGAAAATTTCGTAAGTCTGCCCGTAGCTCAAGATCACAAACGCCTACTTGACGGCGATAAAGGAGTAAATACGGGCGGAATGGGAGCTTATGCGCCAAGCCCGCTTGCAACGTCAAATTTAATAAAACGCGTGGAAGATGAGATCATAAAGCCGACGCTAAAGGGTATGAAAGCGGACGCAAATCCATTTTGCGGAGTGCTTTTCGTGGGCTTAATGATCGTAAATAACGAGCCTTACGTGCTTGAGTTTAACGTGCGTTTCGGCGATCCCGAATGCGAAGTGCTTATGCCTTTGATAGACGGCGACTTAAGCGAAATTCTGCTAAACGCCGCGAATGCGAATTTAAGCGGTATAAATTTTAAGTTGAAAGACGAATTTGCCGTAGGTGTCGTAATCGCAAGCAAAAATTATCCTTACAAAAGCTCGCCTAAAGTAAAAATCTGCGTAAAAAATATCCCGCAAAACTCTCATATCGCTTACGCCGGAGTTAGCGAACAAAACGGCGAAATTTACGCTGACGGCGGGCGCGTGCTTGTGTGCGTAGGACGCGCAAAAACAATAAAACAGGCGCGAGATTTGGCATACGAGCTTTGCGAAAACGTCGAATTTGACGGAATGCAATACCGCAAAGACATCGCTTGGCAGGCACTTAAATGAGCCTTGACGTAGTGCAAAAATTAGAACGAGAGAATATTTCGCTGGCAAGTTTTTCAAAAAGAATTTACGCTTATTGTATAGATGAGGTTTTGATTAGTATTTTGTTTTTGATTATCTATTGGAACGCTTTTGAAACCGCAAAGAGTTATGAAGAGATTATGATGCTAGTCTCAAATTTCGTCTGGCAAATAATAACCCTAAAAATAATATATCAGACTTTTTTTACGTGGTATTACGGTGCTAGTATCGGTAAAATCGCGGTTAAAATCACATGTATAGACGTTGAAATTTTAGATAAACCGAATTTTATCGCAAGTTTGTCCAGGGCTTTTATGAGAGCATTTGGCGAGACTTGCCTTTATCTTGGTTTTGCTTGGGCTTTCGGTAATATTGCGCGCCAAACGTGGCACGATAAAACGGCAAAAACGGTTGTGATAGATGTTGCGTAAAATTTTATTTTTAATACCGCTTTGTTTTTTAAATTTATTTGCGAATGTAGAGGACGTGCAACTTCTGGCAGACGACGTTAAACAAGAAGACGGTATCGTTACGGCAAATAAAAACGTCGTCGTATATTCACAAAATTACTTAGTTACCGCAGACTGCGCTATCTATGATCAAAACAGCTCCGTAATCGAGCTTTTCGGCAACGTAAATATGATAAAAGGCGAGAATGAAATTTCGCGCTCAAATTACGCTAAGCTAAATTTAAAAAATAATGATAGCAAGTTTGAAGCGCTTTTTATGATGAATAAAGACATGGAAGTTTGGATGAGAAGCGACGAAAGTAGCTCGGATAGCGAATATTATCGCACTAGCGGATCGATAGTGTCAAGCTGCAACGTTCAAGATCCAGACTGGAGCATAACCTCAAGCTCGGCGATGCTAAATAAACAGAGTAAATTTTTACATATGTTTAATCCAGTTTTTCGACTAGGCTCCGTTCCGGTGTTTTACCTACCGTATTTTGGCTTTTCTACCGATACCACGCGTAGAACGGGACTTTTGCCGCCGGAATTCGGATATAGCAAAAAAGAGGGTCTTTATTATAAACAACCGATATATTTCGCTCCTTATAATCAGTGGGATTTAGAACTAGACCCGCAAATAAGAACTATGCGAGGCAGCGGAGTTTATGGTGCGTTTAGATTTGCCGATTCGCCCGATTCTAGAGGCGAAATAAGTTTTGGTATGTTTGAGGATAAAGAGGGCTACCGAAGAAGACAGGAGAACTCGACATCAAATAATGCGAGTTTAAAAAATAAGACTCATAAAGGCGTAGGGCTGGAATACGAGCGAGATAAATTAATAAAATACCTTACGGAAGCCGATTTACAAGAGGGTCTTTGGATAGACGCTACGAATTTAAACGATATAGAATATCTAAATTTAAAGGGTCGTGAAGACGATTACGATTCGCTTGTTACGTCGAAATTTAATTATTTTATAGCAAATGAAAAGCATTACTTCGGCGCTTACGCAAAATATTATATAGATACCGAAAAGATAGGCGGCAGAGGCGGAAATAAGGATACTTTACAAGAGCTTCCAAGCCTTCAATACCATAAATTTACGGATAATATTATTTTGCCTAATATTTTGTATTCGCTTGATTTGCAATCGCACAGATACGACCGACGCATAGGCGTGACGGCTACTCAATATGAATTTACCTTGCCCGTTTCGTTGCACATACCGTTATTTGATGACGCCGTTATGTTTTCGTTTTATGAGAACTTATACGCTTCGCATATAAACTATAACGATAAAATAACCGGCGCAAACGATTATAGAGAGGATAAAACCTTAAGCTATGTCGATCATTATCATAAATTTGCGCTCCATACCGACCTGGCGAAAGCCTACGATAGTTTCTTTCATACTGTAAATTTCGGCATGGAGTATCTTTTGCCGGGATTTAATAAAGGAAAGCTGGACGACGAGTTTATTTATTCCGGACAAGCTCACTATATAAAAGATGAGAACGGAAGATACGTTCCGTCATATGAATATGAAAATTTCTTAGCGCAAGAGGAAAGCAAAGAGGAAATTTCAGCCTATGCCACTCAGTATTTCTATACCTCAAGCGGTAGAAAATTTTTACGCCATAGTATTTCTCAAGGCTATTATATCGACGACGGCGAATATGGAAATTTGAAAAATTCCATATATTTGTATCCGTTTAAAAACCTTACTATTTATAATAGGCTTGAATATTCTCACGTTAAAAAAGAATTTCAAAAGCTTCAAAGCGGGCTTACGTATACCCATGAGCGTTTCGCGGCAAATATTTTACATACTATGAAGAAAAACTCAAATACCCAAAAAGATAGCTATTTAACGACATCCGCAAGCGTCAAATTGCCTGCACAATACAGAGCTGTCGCGGGACTTCAATACGATCTGGAGCGGGACTATACGAAAAGCTGGCGTATAGGTATATTGCATCAAAGAAAATGTTGGAATTACGGCTTAGTCTATCAAAAAGATATAGAACCCGCGACCACTACAAGCGGTTCGAGCATGACAAAGAAAAACGGAGTTTATTTTACGATAAATTTCTATCCTATGGGCGGAGTTCATTATGACTTTTCGGTTGAAAAAGATCAAAATAGCGGAAGCTAATAATGGCTGAAAATAATACCTTAAATTTTAAAGATCAACTGGACGCCGCTTCGAAGCTGATTGAAATTTTGCCTAAAAAAGAGCTAACGGACGCAAAAACCATCATAGTATGTATGTCGCTTGAATCCGTTATCTTGACGGATTTTGTTTGTAGAAATTTAGCTTTGAGCTATGAAATGCTATTTTGCGAGCCGATCTCGGCGCCAAACAATCCCGAATGCGATATAGCGATCGTAAGCGAAACCGAGGATATAGTGTTAAACGACGAGCTTATACGAGCGTTTAATATCAGCTACGACTTTGTATATGGCGAGGCGCACAGAAAATATGAGGAGAAAATTTTAAAAAATGTTTATAAATATAGAAAGGGGAATTTAATAGGCGAGCTAAAAGATAGAAATATCTTGCTCATCGATGAAGGTTGCGAAACCGGTCTTACCGCGCTTGTTTGTATAAAAACGCTAATGGGCGCCAAGGTAAAGTCCGTATCTTACGCTACGCCTGTAATCGCGGCAGACGTTGCCGCAGGGTTAAACGATATGGTGGATGAAATTTATACGGTAAATAAGATCGTAAATTTCATAGACGTAGATTCGTATTACGATAAAAAAATAGAGGCAACGGGCGAACTGATAATGTCTATTTTGGAGGAAAGCCCGTATTATTTACCGTTACAAAAACGACAAGGAGAAAAAAAGAATGCAATATAGTATAGAAGTGAATAATCAAGTTGAAATTTTCGATTTGAACAAAGTCGCAAGACAAGCGGCCGGAGCGGTTTTGCTACGCGTAAAAAACACGGTGGTTTTAGCAACCGTTGCGCGTGAAGATACGCAAGTGGAGGAAGATTTCCTGCCTTTAACCGTTCAATATATAGAAAAAGCTTACGCGGCGGGTAAAATTCCCGGCGGATATGTCAAGCGCGAAACAAAACCCGGTGATTTTGAAACGCTAACGGCCCGCATTATAGACCGCTCTTTAAGACCGCTTTTCCCGAAAGGATACGCCTATCCTACGCAAATCGTAGTTATGGTGCTATCCGCCGATCCTGAAGTTGATTTGCAGGTTGTAGGATTAAATGCGGCAAGCGTAGCTCTTTATCTTAGCGATATTCCGGTAAATCGCCCGGTTTGCGGCGTAAGAGTAGGCTATATAGACGATAAGTTTGTGATAAACCCTAGTAATAGCGAGCTAAAATTAAGCGCCCTTGATCTTTACGTCGCAGGCACGAAAGACGAACTTTTAATGATCGAGATGAGAAGTATCGCTCAACAAAGCTCACAAATTATTCCTATTATAGCTATCGATCCGATGATGGATCCAAGTCTTAACGAAAGCATAACGCAAAAACAAGATATGAACGAATTTGACGAGGATAAAATCGTCGAGGCGATCGATATTGCCGGTAAAGCGATACTTCGTGCCAGTAATGCCTATGAAGAGGCGTATCAACAGCACAAAAAAGACGATGCGATTTTAGAGTTAAAGCCGGAAGTAGAAAATGAAAATATAGCTATCTATATTGATAAATTTTATAAAAACGAAGTCAAAAACGCTATAAATCAAATGGCTAAGAGCGAGCGCGCTAGCGAGTTAGGCAAGATCGCAAAACAGGTAGCAAGCGATGAGGTCGCTCAAAAAGAGGGCTGGGAAGAGAGCGTTATAAACAACGTTTTAGGCAAATATAAAAAGAAAATCGTTAGAGAGCAGATTATCAATGAGGGCATTAGAGCCGACGGTCGCTCGCTTGATCAGGTCAGACCTATTAGTATCGAAACAAACGTACTTCCAAACGCACACGGCTCTTGTTTATTTACGCGCGGTCAAACGCAAGCTCTTGTTGTGGCTACGCTAGGAACCGACGGCGATGCGCAGATGTATGACGTTCTTACAGAAAAGACCGCTTTGATTGATAAATTTATGTTTAACTATAACTTTCCGGGCTTTAGCGTAGGCGAAGCAAGCCCGTTAAAAGCTCCCGGAAGACGCGAATTAGGACACGGAAATTTAGCAAAGAGAGCTCTTGCGCCTAGCATAGATTTAAATTCGCCTTATACCGTG
>JAJQAF010000012.1 GCA_021203945.1 Campylobacter sp. | reverse complement strand
AATTTAAATACGCCGACTGCCCGCCGCACCCTGCGTGGATAGAGCCGTTTGAGTGGCTGGGGGATGCCAAAAAGACGGCAAAATATCCTATCCATATCGTAAGCCCGCACTCGCGCTATCGCCTACATTCGCAGCTAAACAACTCGATTATTAGGAATTTCGCCGAAGTTAGCGGACGCGAGCCTATGCTAATCAATCCGAAGGACGCCAAAGAGCGCAAATTATTCACAGGCGATATAGCACGTGTTTTTAACGATCGCGGCGAAATTTTAGCAGGCGTTTTAGTAACGGATATCGTGCCGCAGAACGTTGCGGCGATCTGCGAAGGGGCGTGGTATGATCCTGAAACGTGGGGAGAAAAGAGTCTTTGCCGACACGGCTGCGTAAATGTCCTAACGCGCGATAAAGGCACTTCCAGCCTTGCTCAAAGTAACTCCGCACACACGGCGTTAGCGCAGATTGAAAAATTTAAGGGCAATATTAAGCCTATCGCGGCTTTTAGCAAACCGAAAATTTTACAATCGGTTTAAAAACTCTTTAAAATTTAGCCTCGTTTTTGGGGCTAAATTTGATCTTTTTCGGCGCGAATTTGAAACTTCGTTTTATGATATTTGTATGCGAAATAGCATATCCAAAGCACGGTAATGTTGATGATAGTTAGAAGAAAAGTAAATACGAGTAGAATTGATTGATCCGATTGAGTATTACGAATTGTTATTACTATTATTAAATAAGAACCAACATAGCTCACACAAAATAAAATCGCCATGAAAACGGGGCAAACTCTGCATATGTCCTTTCTGGCTAGGATCACGGTCATCGCTACGCAATATATCGGCAAGGCTACGGCGGAACCGATACAAAATCCACATAAAAGATTAAATCTTTGATGATCTATATGCCCCGTTACAACAAATCCCGTGCAGCAAATCAAAACTATAAAAGCTAGGACGATATAAAGCGATAATGGGGGCTTGTATGATTTTTGCTTTAAATTTAGCCTTGATAAAATGTCTATGCAAAGCGCCACGGCATACGCATCATATAAAACGGCACAATAAAGAAAAAGGACGAATTCGTAGAAAAATCGTTATGTTTTGGTGATATATAATCAAAGGTGCGCAAACATAATATTTTGCCGGCGCAATATATCAAAAGCCAAGTCGCCATCGTTAAAAAACATTTTCTTTTATTCACGTCGCTTCTTTTCTAATAAAATTTAGGCGTTATTTTAACACTTTCTTCTCAAACAAGACTAAATTTACTCCTGCTCGTTTTATCAAAAGCTTAGTTTCGCTTCGCGTTATTTAATGCCGGACTCTTTAAGGCGCCCGCTAAATTTGATCTGTTTTAACCACAAGTTTAGCTTACTCAATCACAAAGCGCAGTAAATTTACCGCTTTAGCCATTTTGCGGTAATAAATTTAACTTTTTATATTTTATACTCAAGCTTACCAAGCGGTAAGGGCGCGCGATTTCGCCTTGAACGCACGCCGCGGCGACGCTAAAACAAACCGTGGATACCTATAACAAATACGTAAAAGAGGGCAAAGATCCGGATTTCGGTAAAATTTTACCAAGCGACGGCACGGACATATCGGTTCCGCCTTTTTACGCAATGCGCGGTGTGCCGAAATTGCACCATACGCAAGGCGGCGTCAATATAAACGATAAGGCTCAAGTCTTATCGTCGCTTACGGACGAACCTATACCGGGACTTTACGCAGCGGGCAAAATCACCGGCGGAAGTCATGGCGCAAGTCGTTTGGGTAGCAATGCCATACTTGATTGTTTGGTTTGCGGTATGGTTGCCGGAGAAAATATCTAATATCAAATTTTGCGCGTATTCGCTTGTGTGTTTATATAAAAATTTTAGACACACAAGCCATTTTTAAAACTTAAATAACACAAAATCTATAATATAAAAAACATATTTAAAGAAATTTAAAGTAAGTATAAAGTAAAATGCGCCCGAAATTTTAATTACAAGATTAATTTCTTGATTAAATAAAATTTTAAAAATAGGACTTTATAAGTCTTATTAACGGGTGCGATTTTTCGCATAGGTGCGTATTTTACGCTTTTAGTTTAACTTTAATCAATCAATGAGTGATAATTTCACCAGAAGAGAATTTCTGCAAACAGCCTGTATCGGCGTAGGAGCATTGACGCTAAGCGGATGCGGAGACGATACCACGGCACAAAACAAGGACGGCGAAAAAGTAGTCGGCAATACAAACGGCTTACCGTCTTGCGACGTTTTGGTTATAGGATCGGGCGGAGCAGGTCTGCGCGCCGCCGTTGCGGTTAGAAAAAACAATCCTAATTTAACCGTCGTCGTAGCTACTAAAATGATGCCTTCAAGAAACGCTACCTGTATGGCGGAAGGCGGTATAAACGGCGTTACCGATTATAATAACGGCGATTCGTTTAAACTTCACGCTTATGACACGATTAAAGGCGGAGCGTATCTGGTAGATCAAGACGCAGCTTTAAAATTTTGCGAGCTATCCGGCAAAGCGATTTTTGATATGGATCATATCGGAATGCTATTTTCAAGGACGACGGAAGAGGGTGTAGCTCAGCGTATGATGGGTGGAGCTTCAAAAAGACGCTGTAACTTCTCGGCGGACAAGACGGGACATATCTTAATGCATGCCTGTCTTGACAGTGCGATAAGTAACGGCGTGAAATTTTTAATGGATCACGAGCTTCTTGAGATCGGCATTGACGACGGTAAATGCGAAGGCGTAGTGCTTAGAAATATCCAAACCGGTGAAATTTATCCCGTGCTTTGTAAATCTTTGGTTATCGCAACGGGCGGCTACACGAGAATCTTTTATAACAGAACTTCAACTCCTTATATCGCGACAGGCGACGGAGTAGCGGCGGCACTTAGAGCCGGGCTCGGCTTTAAAGATCCCGAAATGATCCAGTTTCACCCGACGGGCGTCGCAAACGGCGGAACACTCATTACCGAAGCGGCTCGCGGCGAGGGCGGATATTTGCTAAATAACAAGGGCGAACGCTTTATGAAAAACTATCACGAAAAAATGGAGCTTGCCCCGCGCGACGTCGTAGCTCGTGCGATCGAGATAGAAATTCGCGAAGGTCGCGGATATGGCGAAGGTCTTGGCGCATACGTTCTTTGCGACGTTCGTCATCTCGGTAAAGAGAAGATTATGAAAGCATTGCCGAAGATTAGACACACGGCTATGTTATTTCAAAATATAGATCTAATTGAGCAACCCGTGCCTATTCGCCCGACGGCTCACTACTCCATGGGAGGCATAGACGTAAATACTATCGACGATATGAGCACGAATGTTCCTGGAATTTACGTAGGCGGCGAAGCTTCTTGTATCTCTATCCACGGTGCAAATCGTCTGGGCGGAAACTCTCTTAGCGACGCGGTCGTAACCGGACATCTTGCTGGAGTCGGCGCAGGAGCATACGCAAACAACGCAAACTTTAACAAGGGCGCAAAAACCAGCGAATTAGCGCAAAAATGGCAAGCTAAATTTAAAGAGGTAACAAGCGGAGGCGGCGAGGGTCATGAAATGTATGCCTTGCGCGAAGAGCTTGGAAAGCAAAACTGGGACAATATGGGAATTTTTAGAACTCAAGAAAAGCTTGACGCGCTAGCCGCAAGCCTAGATGATATTGAAGCCAGATACAACAAACTTCGCGTACCCGATTCAAATATGGTAATGAATACCGCATTTACCGACTATGTTGAGCTTGGAAATTTAATCCTTCTTTCGCGTTGCGCCTGTTTGGCTGCGCAAAAAAGACTGGAAAGTCGCGGCGCTCACACCAGAGAGGATTATCCGAAACGCGACGACGCAAATTTCTTAAAACACAGTATAGTAACGATGAAAGACAATAAGCTTGAATTAAGCTATAAACCGGTCGTCGTTACCGAATTCTCGCTTGACGGAAGGAAACCTCAATGAAAATCATCATAGACCGCTTTAACGGAAAAGACAAATATCAAAAAGAATACGTTCTAAATAACGAAGAAATCGCAGGTAAAACCATACTATCCATCTTGCTTTTGATAAAACAAACTCAAGATGTAACGCTAAATTTTACCGCTTCTTGTCGCTCTGCCATATGCGGAGCCTGTGCAGTGCGCGTAAACGGGCATTCATATCTTGCTTGCGATACGAAAATCGAGAGAATTTTAAAAGAATTTGATAATCCGGATACGATTAGAATTTCGCCTCTTGGAAATTTCAGAGTTATTTCCGACCTTGTTGTTGATTGGGAACCGTCAATAGAAAATTTAAGAAAAATAAGACCGGCTATCAAACCTAAAGACGAATTTACGTCGGACAAAGGTTGCAAGCAGTCGCAAGCCGAATTTGACCGTATCAGCAAGCAATGGGACTGTATCCTATGCGGAAGTTGCGCATCCGAATGTAGCAAGCTTGAAGCCGATAGCAGCGACTATATGCAGCCGTTCGTATTCACTCACGCATATCGTGCGGCGGCGGACTCTCGTAGTAAAGACGCCATGATACACGTAAAACCGAGCATATCAAACGGACTTTGGCTATGCGTGCATTGTCAAGAGTGTACCGACCGCTGTCCAAAGGGTATAAGCTCTGCAAACGATATAGCGGGACTTAGAGTAATGGCTATGAAAAAAGGATTAAAAGACGGAAGCGGTCCGGGACACGCCGAAGCGTTTTATAAAGACCTGGTAGAAGGCTCCGGACGCCTAAACGAAATTTACCTGGCTCTTCGCTCCGAGCCGATAACCGGCGTAGTGGGTAAAACCGACATTGCGTTTAATTTAATGATGGCGGGCAAGATGAATCCGCTACATATATTCGGCGATGAGGAGATAGAAGGACACGAGGATCTAGTAAAAATGATAAAAGCAGCCCAAGCTGCCAGTAAGGAGTAGAGTATGAGCGCAAATGAATTTGCATTTTTCCCCGGATGTGTTCTAAGCCAAGCGGCAAAAGAATCAAAAATGTCCCTAGAAGCCATAGCTCCCATACTAGGCTGGAAACTAAACGAGATAAAAGGTTGGAGCTGCTGCGGCGCCAGTCAAGCCCAAGACGTTGATCCTATAGCGACTCTTGTAGCCAATGCTAGAAATATCGCACTTGCAGAGCAAATGAAAATGCCTTTGCTAACTACTTGCAGCACCTGTAAGCTAACATTAACTAAAGCCAAAACTACTCTTGACAAGGGAGCAAAAGAGCGCATAAATAAATTTTTAGCCGAAGGCAATATGAAATATGAGGGCTCAACCGAGATAACAAGCCTACTATGGGCTCTTTACGAAAATCTTGATACCTTAAAATCAAAAGTGGTAAAACCGCTTTCAAATTTAAAAGTGGCTTTGTTCTACGGCTGTCATAGCATAAGACCGGAAGACGCTTATAACGGTAAAGAAAGCTCGGTAAATCCAAAGAGCTTTGAAACCGTAGTGGGCGCGCTTGGAGCTACTATCGTGACGTTTGAAAAACGCCTTGACTGCTGCGGCTTTCACGCTAGTGATCCGGCAGTAAAATCGGTGCAATAAATGTCTAGTCAAATCGTAAATAACGCAAGCGAGAATCAAGCTCAATGCGTAGTTACTCCTTGTCCGCTTTGTCAAATGCAGCTAGATATCTATCAAGAACGCTATCAAGACGCAACAGACTCAAAACCAAGACTTCCGATAATCCATTTATCTCAGCTTGTAGGGCTTGCTCTCGGGTTAGATAACGAAAAACTAGGACTTGATCTAAATATTATCAATGCTACGAAGCTTGTATAAATATTAAACGCACGGACAATCTCGTCCGTGCAAATTTTAAAAATTTTAAAGATAAATTTAAAAATTCTATCACTATACTCCATAAATGAGCATTATCAAGACTATGAAATTTTAAAAGATCTTCAACCTATAAGTGTAAATAGAGTAGATGAGACTAGGCGTATGCGTATTTTACAAGACGCTCAAAGAAACCGATAAGGCAAAATCCTTGAGCTTTATAGATATAATACATAAAATTTTACATATTGTAAAAATTATATCTACGAATTAGGAGGACAGATAAAATTTCTCTTGTCCTAAATTGCTTATTTTGCATACTCTTGCCGTTTATATTGATTGGAGCAATAAATTAGCTAAATTCATATTATCAATTTTAATGAAATCTCTATTTAGTTACTCTCCTAGCCGCAAGCAGAAGACAGAGATTTTCTCTTCATGATATGCAATGCCGATACGGCGGGTTTTAATCTGCGTATTTCCGATTTAAGTATTACAAAATTTAGTAAGATCTAAACGCCGTAATAAATTTATTCACATCAGAGCAGGTCATTGCCGAACTCATCAGGCAAATTCCGCTTGCTCCTAAATCTAAAACGGAGTTAAAATTTAACTGCGTTATTCCGCCTAGGGCATAGATATTTTTGTTAGTTTGCTCTTTTATTCTAGTTATTAAATTTAATCCCGCCGGTTTTTTACCTACTTTGCAAGCCGTATCAAATATATGCGAAACGACCAAAATATCGGCAAATAAAGCTGAAATTTTAGCCTCTTTGATGTCATGCGCAGGAGCGTAAATTTTAGTTTTTAAGGATTGAAGTTTAGTTACGCAAAGTCCGAATTCAGCGATATTTTTGCTAGAATTTCGTATAAAAGTTAATTCATCGGACGTTATCCAAAAACAGCTTTTTAATTTAAAAGCCGCGTTAAAAAATTGATTTACGATAAATTCTACGCCGAAACGATCGCAAATCTCTTTTGCTTTTACGGCAAGTGCATAAAATTCTTGCTCTTGTAGAAATTTTGCGCGTAGCAAAATAGCGTCGACTCCGACTTCGCAAAGCTTTCGGATACGCTCTAAAAAGTAATCTTTACCAAG
>JAJQAF010000037.1 GCA_021203945.1 Campylobacter sp. | reverse complement strand
TTTTTAGTAAATGCAAATACGCTTTACGGCACGGGGCAGCTTCCGAAATTTGAAGACGATTTATACAAAATAGACGGCGAAAATTTATATTTAATCCCTACAAGCGAAGTTCCCGTAACGAACTTATACAACGACGAGATCATAGACGGTGAGTCCTTGCCTATAAAAATGACTTGCTATTCGGCATGCTTTCGCCGCGAAGCAGGCTCTGCGGGTCGCGATACGCGCGGTATGATACGCCAACATCAGTTTGAAAAGGTCGAACTTGTAAGTATCACAAAACCCGAACAAAGCGAGTGTGTATTTAACGAAATGGTCGCGTGCGCTTCGGATCTGCTTACATCGCTCGGCTTACCGCACAGACATCTAATGCTTTGTAGCGGCGATCTGGGATTTAGTGCGGCAAAGACTATCGATCTTGAAGTTTGGCTACCGGCTCAAAACAAATATCGCGAGATAAGCTCTATCTCCAACACGCGCGATTTTCAAGCAAGACGCGCAAAAATTCGTTACAAACAAGATAAAAAAAATGCCCTAGCCCACACGCTGAACGGCTCTAGCCTAGCCGTAGGCAGAACGCTAATCGCCGTTATGGAAAATTATCAGCAAAAAGACGGCAGTATCGAGATCCCAAACGTTCTTAAAAGGTATATGTAGTGGCTGACGAAGAAGTTGTAGTCTTAAAGCCTCCCGGCAACGAAAACGACGATCAAGCGCAAAACGATGCAAATGAAGAGATCGTATCGCTTGAAAGCATTCAGCCGCAGGACGTATTAAGCGACGATAATATTCCAGAGCCCATAAACGTAAAAAAAAGCAATAAAAAATTAATTATTATCGGCGCGTCCGTATTTGTCCTAATCGTTATATTAGCCGTTTCGGCGGTATTTTTGCTCAAAAAAGATAAAAGAGACGAGATCAATGCGCATGAGCTCGCCCAAAAGATAGAAAATGGTTATCAAACGCAAAATTTCGGCGCTTCAAAAATAGACGATATGATAAGTAAAGCAAACCAACTTTATGAAAGAGGCAATAAATTTGAGGCGCTTAAAATTTACGAAAATATCGCCGTTTATAATCAATCTCTCTCAAACTACAATCTAGGCGTTTCGCAAATGAAGCAAGGTAAATGCGCCGAAGCGATAACGTCATTTACAAAAGCCATAGCCGATCAGGAAAATACGGCGGTTAGCGCTATAAACGCCGCGGTTTGCTCGTTAGAATCAAACAATACAAAAAATTTTAACTACTATATCGGACTTGCGAACTCATTCTTGCAATACGAAGAAAATTCTCCGCTTTATAGCTATTATTACGCGCTCATCAACTACTACAAAGGCAACTATTTTGAGGCGATTAAAGCGCTTTCTCATCCAAGCAGCGACGGATATAAAGACAAATACGCATATTTAAGCGCTAAAATTTTATCGCTTTTAGGTAGCGACGAAGAGGCGATTGCAAAGCTTGAATCGCAAAAGGAATTTAACGCAAATATCACGCTAGCGCAACTTTACGCAAGGCAGGCAAACTACGATAAGGCTCGCGATTGTCTTGCAAAAGCGGCTAAAAATACTACAAATCCCGACCTTATAAAGATGATAGCCGCGTTAATCGATCTAAAAACCGGATATTACAAAGACGCCGCAAATTTTATACGCGATATTTACGAGATAGACCCGTTAAAACCTAGTAAAATTTACAAAATAAAAGCCACGTTAAATCCTGAATTGTTTGATGTAAATTTAGCGCAAATGCACTTTAACGACGATATGTTTTTTAATAAAATTAGACGATATGAGACTTTATTTTATTTCGCGCCTTATAAGGTCTTTGACGCCAAACAAAGTATGGAATATATAAGAAAAGGCGGAGTAAACGTATTTTTAGATGATACCTCCGCGGCAAACGACTATCTAAGCAAAAGCGCAAGCGTATCTAAAATAAATATAGAACTAAGCAGCGCCATAGCAAAGGCTCTAAACTACCGACTAAAAGAGGCAAATCACGACTTTGAAGCGCTAGCTAAACTATATCCAAACCACTCGATACTTCAATACAATCTAGCCCTTAGCTACGCTCAGTTAGGGAATTTTAGCCTTGCCGCAAAGCATTTTATAACGAGTTATCATCTTGACGTAAATAACCATTTAGCCGGGATTTTCTGCGCTATAAGTATGGATATAACGCGTAGTCTAAACCCTAAACTAATTGAAGAGATAGGCGACAATTTAGAAAACGACAAAAAGCTAAAGCCTGTAAATCTTTACGCCTCTTTGTTAAATTTGATTAGCAACAATCAAAGCGCACTATTAAGATGGCTTGAAGAGCCAAAAGATACGAATATGCTAAATTTAGCTTTTGATACGATCATCGCTAAAATGACTATGCAAGACGAGATAATGCGCGAGAAAGCTAAACGGCTAACGCAAATTTTGCCAAACGATATTATTACTAACATCTTAAATTTTATCGCTAATAACAAGCAAGAAAACATAAAAGACTACGCCAAAGCCGTCCAGATATATTTTAAAGATAAAGAACTTGATGTAGATGCCTTTTACCACGGAGCTAGCATCATTCGCAAACAATATATAAAACTGTTGCAAATCAGCGGTCTTTTAAACCGTGAACGCGACAAACTACGCGAGCAACTAAAAATAGCACCCGCTAATGCCAATATCGTTCAAACTCTTGCTTATGTAGAAATTTTTAGTAACGACTTTGACGAGGCGTTTAAGCTCTATAACCGCACTATAGACGAATTTAAAATTCAAGACGCCGGAACGCTTTTTTTAGCTTCGGTAGCTGCCACGGGAGCAAATAAGCCTCAAAATGCAATCGCCCTCTTAGAGCTTACGAAATTAACCGATCCAAGTGCGATAGAAAATAGAGTCGCTTTAGGTTATCTTTATCAACAAATAGACAACATAGAGGCTGCCATGATACAATATAACAAGATCGGCAACGTAGAATATCAAAACGAATTTTATGATTTTATGATTGAAAATTAGTAGAAAGTCGGTTATCAAACTTGACGCCGCCAAGCTTGTCTTTAAAATTATGGCTGATTTTGCTATAAATAATACAAAATCAGCCTATAAACGTAAATTTATTTATCCTCCAAAACCTTTTCTTTCCATTTTGAGGCTGCTTTCTTATCGCTCACCATATCTTTGGATAGTTCTGTCGCAGCTTCAAAATTCTGCCTTACGCCTTTGCTTGAATTTTTATATTTAACGGCATTTTCGCCCTTAATACCGATGCTTTGGGCTTCGCTCACCGCATCTATATTCGCTCCTAAAAATATAAATTCCCAGCCGTATTTATTCTGCTTATCGGTTATCATATTTTTAATCCGTGATTTTGTGTATTCTTTACTTGAATTTTCCTGTCCGTCGGTTATGATAACAAAAAGCACTCTATTGTCTTTTGCATAGATGTCAGGCATGTTTTGAATCTTATTTATCGTGCTGCCTACGGCATCAAGAAGCGCCGTATTGCCGCCGGCAAAATACTCTTTTGACGTAAGTTTTTCTATCTTGTTTATATCCTGCCTATCGTGGATTATATTAAAATTAGTATCAAATAAAACAGTGGTAACGTTTGTTTTTATACCAAGCTCTCTTTGTTTGTCTATCATTGAGTTAAATCCGCCGATAGTATCGTTTTCAAGCCCGCTCATAGAGCCCGATTTGTCAAGGATAAGCACCATTTCAAGATGATTTGCGCAAGGCTCACAAGTATTAACCTCCTTCTCATCTTGTGCCGCAAAAGCCGTTATGCTAAAAAATAAAATCGCCAAAATCGCTAATTTTTTCATAAATTCTCCTTAAATAAATTTAAAAAATTATATCAAATTTAATCAAAAAATAGATTAAATTTGACAGTTTATTTATGCAGCTCTTTCATGCGCATAAAGCTGTTGAGCGCACCTATATAAGCCTTTGCGCTTGCCATCATAGTATCTATGTCAAGCCCGTGTCCGATAACGGCATTTTGCCCGTCAAATTCGACCTTAACGATAACGCTTGCCAGCGCGTCCTTCCCTTGCGAAACGGCGGTAACTTTGTAGTCTTTTAACACGCCGCTTATGCCGCTTATACGGTCGATTACTTTAAATATCGCATCGGCGGTACCGTTTCCAAGCGCCGAATCGCTTATGACCTCGTCATTGTGTTTTATACTGATTGAAGCACTTGCAAGAGCGTTATTGCAGCTACTTTGAAGCAGCCTTATTATCTCATAAGCTTGAGGGATTTTGGTTATCTCCTCGGCAACAAGAGCACGCAAATCGTCATCGAAAATTTCCTTTTTCTTATCGGCAAGCTCTTTAAATTTCTCAAACGCCGTATTTAAAGCGTCGCTTTCAAGATCAAAGCCGAGCGTAGAGAGTTTATCTTTAAACGCGTGACGACCGCTGTGCTTGCCGAGCACGAGAGAATTTTTCTCAAGCCCGATACTTTCGGCGGAAATAATCTCATAAGTCTGCTTATGCTTTAGCACCCCGTCTTGATGTATGCCGCTTTCATGAGCAAACGCGTTTTTACCTACAATCGCCTTATTGGGTTGCGGCTCAATGCCGGTAATACTTGAAATCAGGCGTGAGCTTGGATAAATTTCTTTGCAAATTATATCTGTATAAAGCGGCGCAAATATGTCAAAACGCGTTTTTATCGCCATTACGATCTCTTCAAGCGCCGCATTTCCCGCGCGCTCACCTATGCCGTTTAGCGTGCATTCCACTTGGCGAGCGCCGGCTTTTACGCAAGCAAGCGAATTTGCCGTCGCAAGTCCTAAATCATTATGATTATGCACCGAAATTACGGCGCGTCCGTTTATAAATTTAACCATTTCGGAAATCATATCCGCCAGCTCATTTGGCAAACGATAGCCGACGGTATCGGGTAAATTTATAGTCTTAGCGCCCGCATTAACGGCGGCGTCGCAAATTTCTTTTAAAAACGAAATTTCGCTTCGTCCTGCATCTTCGCAGCTAAATTCCACATCGTCGCAAAACGTTTTAGCGTATTTTACCGCTTCGACGGCACGACGGATAACTTCATCGGGCTGCATTTTTAGCTTATATTCCATATGTATGGGGCTTGTAGCTATAAAGGTATGAATGCGTCTGTTTTTAGCAGGTGCCAACGCCTCTCCGGCAGCCTTTATATCTCGCTCGACCGCACGGCAAAGCGAACACACCGTTATGTTTGACGCCTGCTTTGCAATCTGATTAACGGCATCAAAATCACCGGGACTAGCCGCGGCAAATCCGGCTTCCATTACATCAACGCCAAGCCTTTCAAGTTGAAGCGCTATTTGAAGCTTTTCAGCCGTATTCATTGATGCTCCGGGGCTTTGTTCGCCGTCTCTTAACGTCGTATCAAATATTATTATTTTATTATTATCCATTGTTTTATCCTTTTTTAAATTTTAAATATAGCGGGTTAAAATTTTAAGTGAGTATTTTGCTACCAAAGTAGCAGTAGAGAGTTTTTTATTTCGATTTTCGGTAAAAATTTACGTGATTTAATTATGCCTGTTTCGGTCATTGGCTCTCCTTTTTTTTAGAATTTTTACTAAACATTATAGCGGCTCTAATTATACCGTATAAAGTGTAAATACTCATAACTATCGTAGCGCTTTCAAACGGATAAAGATAAAGCATGGAAAAAGCTATGACAAGCGCAACCAATATACGCATAACATGAGTCTGTTTTAAATTTATCTTTTTAAAGCTTGGATAGCGGATGTTACTTACCATCAAAATAGCCAAAACGCCCTGAAGAAAGATATAAAACCACTCAAATCCTTTAAAAAGTTCATAATCTATATAAACCCCAACCCAAAGCACGCTTACCATCGCCGCAGTCGGTATAGGAAGTCCTATAAACACGTTTGGCTCATAAGTGCCGGTAGTTACGTTAAATCTGGCAAGCCTAATAGCTCCAAACACCACGAACATAGCTGCTATTAGTGCGCCAAGCCTACCAAACCGAACTCCTACGGTAAGATAAAACAAGATCGCAGGAGCGACTCCGAATGCGACTAAATCAGCTAAACTATCAAATTCTACTCCGAATTTACTAGTCGTCTTAGTAAGTCTGGCTACACGTCCGTCAAGTCCGTCAAGAATGAGAGATAAAACCACATAGATAATAGCTTTCGTATAATTTCCTTGGATGGACGAAATAACGCTTATAATGCCTAAAAACGCGCTAGCAGCCGTAAATAAATTTGGCAAGATATACATAAGCTGCATTTTTTGCATACTATTCATCGTCTATCCTTTGTATCAAAATAGCCCAAAAGTTCGCCGGCTTTTAATTTATCACCCGTACTTACGCAAATTTTAGTATCCTTTGGCAAAAACATTATGATCATACCGCTAGTTAGAAAGCCGAATTTACGAGATGCTTTTAAATTTTGAGCTCTATCGATAAAAAGCCTTCTACTAAACACTCCGCAGATGATTCTCATTGCGAATTTTAACGAACCGTTTTTACAAATAAACAATACTCGCTCGTTAAGAGCTTCCGAAATTTTCATACGGTTACATAAAAATAGTCCATGCCTGCGACGAAAATCGCAAATTTGCATATCACAAGGCGAGCGAAGCGAACCTACTCCAAAAAATGATTTTTCTATTATTATTTTTGTGGCTTCATCTCCTTCAAAATTTGAAAGCGAAATATCTATAATCTTTCCGTCAATAGGGGAAAGTAAGGCAAGTTCATCGTCCGTATAGGGCACTCTTTCGGGATCTCTAAAAAAATATATCACAAATATAAAAATAGCCGTAAATAATAACGGCAAAAAACCAAGCAATAGCGACAAAAGCAACAAAACGCCAAAAATCGCAATATATTTATAACCGAATTTCGTGATATATCCCGTCATTTTAGCTCTCTTTTTTATCCTGTTTGTTGTG
>JAJQAF010000022.1 GCA_021203945.1 Campylobacter sp. | reverse complement strand
CAAAGAGCCTTTCAGACAAATTGGATTAGATGCCGTTAGAACCGATGATAACACATATAGACTCATGTTGCTGGTCATTGGCGAAAGTGTCATAGCAGTAAATTTTTTGCTAGGCGGATATGCTAAAACTTCTTTTTTGAAATATTAAAAATATAATGAGTGCGTTTATATTTTACAAGTGAGCTATTTTCGATATTTATTAAATAATTAATAGTTATTTCGCTTAGTTTATGGCTACAGATAGAAGTAACTACGAGTAAATAAAGTTCGCTTAAATTGGACTCAGCCTAAATTTTATATTTATTTTGTTAGTATGCGGGTTTATTGCCATCAAATTTAATAGTAGACGGCAATGAAATATTAAATCACTTTCCTGTCAATGGATTTGCGTTGCCCGAACCGCTTGTTTTATATTTTTTCACGACTATATCTTTTTTGTTAAATTCAAAAACCGTGCTTTCATCGACGTTTGAGCCGATATGCTTTATCATCGTAAAATCATAATACCAAATTTCGTTTGAGCCAAGCATTTGCTTGCGTTGCGGATAGCCGATTATTTGTTCAACATCAGATTTGCTACTGTAGTTCTTGTAAAGCTACAAACGAAGTGAAGTAGAAATAAAGCGCCTATCGCACAAGGTGAGCGATAGGGAAGCGAAATTATTTAAATTTAAATTTCGCTTCACATTTATTCGCGACTGTGAGCAGGAGCTTTACAAACACGAAAATAACAAAAATGCTATCAATACAATATTTAACAAAGGCAAAAGCTAATACCTTACTTTGTTTTCTTTTAAAAAATCGCGTAGATCGTCGTATTCGCTCTTTTCAAAATATCGCCATTTGCCTTCTTTTAGCATTCCAAGATCAATGCGCCCGAAGCTAACGCGTTTTAGATCCATAACTTCAAGGTCAAAATATCCAAAAAATCGCCTAAGTTCGCGGTTTTTGCCTTCATTTATCATAACTCTTAGCTTCGTGTAGCCGCCGCTTGAACCAAAGATGTCAAATGCGACGAAAGGCTTAAATTCCATTGATTTTATCGCGGTTTTTGCATGTGCGCCCTTTGTAGCGTCCCGAGCAAAAAAGCCCTCTCTCATCGCGGTTTTAACCTCCTCTGAAATTTCGCCTTTGAGTTTTAGATAATATTCGCGCTCAATGTCGCTTTGCATAAGAGCCGTGGCGATAGCAGGTGCGTCCGTTAGCAGCAAAAGCCCTTCACTGGCATAATCCAGCCGCCCTATGCTGACAAATTTAGCAAATCCCGACGGCAGATTATCGTATATAGTTCTGCGTCCGCGATCGTCTTTTTTCGTTACCAACTCACCTTTTTGTTTGTGATAGACGATCATCGTAAATTCTTTTTTTAGCTTGACCAATCGCCCGTTTATCTTGATCTTATCGTCGTCGCTAACGCTAACGGCTAGCTCGCTAACGACGCGATTATTTATACTAACTTTGCCTTGTTTTATCAGCTCGTCGGCTTCGCGTCGCGAATAACTCGTGTTATGTGAAATAAATTTGTTTAATCGCATCTTTTCCATTATTTTAGCCCCAAACTAGTTAAGTCGTGAATGTGTAAAATCCCGACGGGAACGCCTTTTTCTACGACTACTAGGAGTTGAATTTTGTATTGTTCAATTAGTGCGAGCGCGTCTATGGCTAACATATTTTCATCGTCTAATACTTTTGGATCGGTACTGGCAAATTTTAAAGCGCTATCGTTTATATCAAAATTTTCACTCATCAGCGCCCGCCTTAGATCGCCGTCGCTTAAAATCGCCACTAACTCGCCTTTGTTATTTACTAACATCACGTTACCTAATTTGCCGTGAGTCATCGCATTTATGGCGGTTCTTAGGCTAACGTCATCTTTTATGACTGGTAAATTTTCTCTTCGCATTACATCTTTTACTTTTACAAAAAGCCGTTTACCAAGACTTCCGCCGGGGTGAAAATTCGCAAAATCCTCCCGTTTAAATTTACGTTTTTTCATCAAACAAACAGCTAACGCATCTCCTAACGCCAAGCTTAGCGTTGTTGAAGTCGTAGGTGCGATATTTAACGGACAAGCTTCTTTAATGATGTCTAAATTTAAAAACGCATCGCTAAATTTACCGAGCGTGCTTGAACCGCTTCTTGCCATACCGATAACTTTTATACCAAAACGTTTAATATGCGGTAAAATTTTAACCAGCTCGTCGCTCTCGCCGCTAAAACTTATAGCCAAAACCACATCGTTTTTATCTATCATTCCAAGATCGCCGTGCATAGCTTCCGTAGGATGGATAAAAAAGCTCGGCGTTCCCGTGCTGGCGAGAGTTGCGGCGATTTTTGCTCCTATGTGTCCGCTTTTACCCACACCAGTTACGATGACCTTGCCTTTGACCGCAAACATTAAATTTACCGCTTCGTCTATCTCGCTTCCGAGCTTATCGGCTTGACGAATTAACTCGGCTGCTTCTTGTTTTAAAACGTCACTTGCAATTTGTATCATATTTTGCATTTTTATCCTTGATTACATTAGATAGATGATCGGCACGATCGTCGGATATTTTTTAACTTTTCTAAAGATATGCTTACGTATTACTTGCCTCACTTGCCCTTCAAGCATTCTGGCGTCTTTTAAAAGCTCTTCTTTGACGTTGGTTAAAAACTGCACCAGCACTTCTTGCATCTCTTTACTAAATTCGGCGTCCTGTTTGTCGGCAACCAGCCCATAGCTGATTACGCGCGGCTTATGGATAAGCTTAGCGTTACCGCGTGAAATTTGCGCGATTATCATAACGACGCCCGCTTCGGCTAAATTTTGACGATCTATCACGACGTCGTCTGAAATTTGCTTGTTAATTTGATTGTCTATAAATACCTTACCTGTTTTTACGGTTTTTGTGCGTTTCATATATTTTTGACAAATTTCAATCTGATCGCCGTCGCTCATCAGATGGATATTTCTTTCGTCGACACCGCATGCGATCGCCGTTTCTTTATGTTTTGCGATGTGATTATATTCGCCGTGCACGGGTAGGAAAAATTTGGGCTTGATAAGGCGCAACATCAGCTTTTGTTCCTCTTGCGCGGCATGCCCGCTTACGTGAATTTCGCTAAAATCCTGATAAGCTACGCTTGCGCCCGATTTTATTAAAAAATTTAAGACTGTTGATACGCTATTTTCATTACCAGGAATTGCTTTTGAGCTGATGATTATCTGATCGCTCGGCTTGATTTTTATATATTTATGCTCATCGGTCGCCATGCGATAAAGCGCACTCATCGTCTCGCCTTGAGAGCCGGTAGTAACGATAAGAACTTCATTATCTTTAAATTTACCGACTTCGTTTGCGTCTATGAAAATTTTCTTATCAAGGTTGATATATCCAAGCTCCATAGCCGTAAATAAATTTCGCTCCATACTTCGTCCGATTACGCAAACTTTGCGGTTATATTTTAATCCCCATTGTATAGCCTGATATACACGATGAATGTTTGAGCTAAACGTGCTCATTATCACGCGCCCTTTAGCCTTGGCAAATATGCTGTCAAAAGTCTTTCCCACGCTACTTTCGCTTTTTGTAAAGCCCTCTTTATAGCTGTTTGTGCTATCGCTTAGCAGGCATAAAACTCCCCGTTCGCCGTAATGCGCAAGTCGCCCCAAATCACTCGGATAGCCGTCGATAGGCGTATGATCGATCTTAAAATCGCCCGTGTGGATTATCGTGCCCGCCTTTGTCGTGATCGCAAGTGCGCTGGCGTCAATTATGGAGTGAGTTATGTGTATCCATTCCACTTCAAAATCGCCTATCAAATAAGGCTTTCGCTTCTCAACGGAACGAAACAAAGAGCGCTCTTGCTTAAGCCCGTGCTCTTCAAATTTATTATTGATCATTCCAAGCGGAAGCGGCGTGGCGTAAAGCGGGAATTTTAATTCTTTGAAAAAATACGGCACCGCACCGATATGATCCTCATGCGCATGAGTGATAATTATGCCCGCGATTTTATCTTTTATCTTTCGCACATAATCAAAATCGGGGATCAAAATATCCACTCCGTGCATACTTTCACTCGGAAAACTCATGCCTATATCTACGATAATCGCGCTTGTTTCGGTCTCAAAGATCGTCATGTTGCCGCCGATTTCGCCAAGTCCGCCAAGCGGCGTTATGCGGAGTTTATGCTCGCTTGAATTTAGATATTTTAGCGGCTCCAACCTTAGCTCATGCACGGCTTTGTTTGCTTGCAAAGCAGTTGCGATATCTTGTTGCCACTGCTCGTTTCCGTTTAGTTTGGCTGGTAAATTTTTCTTCGGTTTTTTATTTTTCTTTGCTTTGTTAGACTCGTTGTTAGTTGATGTATCCGCGTTTTTTTCGCTGTTTTTGGGTATTTGGGTTTGAGATTTTTGCGCGTTAGTATTTTTTTGTTTGTTATTGTTTGATTTATCTGCAGATTGTTTGACTGAGCCGTTTTTGTCGGTTTTATTTTGGGAAAATGCCGTTAAATTATGATCTTTTTGCGATTCATCGTCTCCAAACGGCAATGCGAAAAAATTATCAACCGCATTTTGCGTTTTTACCTCGGTATTGTCTTTTAAATTCTGCTCGTTTTGAGAATTTTTATTGCGATTTTTTGGGCGAAATCTTCGTTTTTTATTACTCTTGCCCTGTGTTGTCGCTACTTTCTCTTCGTTGTTTGTATCCATCATTTACCTTTAAATTTTTAAATATTTCTAGGTATTGATTGACGTTTAACTCGTGCGGACGGACATTTGCGATTAAATTTAACTGCATAAAAATTTCACTTATCTTTGATTTATCAAATCCCGCGGATAAATTTTTCATAAGCGTTTTTCTCGGAGCGCCAAATGCAAATTTTAGAAAAATTTTAAAATTTTCATATTCGTAATCGCTTGTAAAAATGCCGTTATTTCCGATTAAATTTATATTTTTTGTAATTCTAACGACAGATGAAGTAACTTTCGGCGGAGGGTTAAAGCATTCGGGCGCAACATCAAAAAGTAGCTCACAACCGCCCTGCAAACTCGCCAAAATCGCTAACGCACTAAATGCGCTATCTCCGCTTATCGCGCTAAATTTCTGCGCGACCTCTTTTTGTATCATCACGGATAGTCCGCGACATTTTTCATCTTCTATTGCATTTAATATCATTTTTGTGGCGACGTAATACGGCAAATTCGCCGTTAAATAGTAGTCTTTTTCACTAAGACCGCTTGTGTGCCATTGATCTAATGCATCTTTACAAAAAAATTTCAATCGTCCGTTTTTAATCTCTTTTGCAAATTTCTTCTCAAGCAAGACGGATAATTCACCGTCTATTTCATAGCTCGTTACGTCAAAATTTTGCAAAAGTTTAAACGTCAAATCACCTAAGCCAGCCCCGATTTCAACGATATTTGTCGTATTTTCGGGAATCGATTTGATGATTTTATTTAAGATGATTTCATCTTGTAGGAAATTTTGTCCAAAATGCTTTTTTGCTCTGATTTTTTCCATATTTTTAAATTTTTAACATTAAAATTTCGCCGATTTTAGCTAAAAGTTGCTTACATAATGATTAGGTAAGTAAAATTTAGGTATTATAAATCAAAATTTAGGCTGCTTAAAAGCATTTTTTCGTTGGGTTAGGTAAAGTGCAGCCGCAAAGTGTGCGTATGCCGGACAATAAAGTATAGAAATTTCAAAACAACAAAAGCATACCAAGCGCTATGAGCGAAAATAAAAGGAGTAAAATGTATGCCAAACGTATTATCCCGTGTCTTGACGTCCAAGACGGGCGTGTCGTAAAAGGTGTAAATTTCGTCGGATTGATAGACGCGGGCGATCCGGTAGAAGTCGCCAAACGCTATAACGAAGAGGGTGCGGACGAACTAACGTTTCTTGATATAACGGCGACTCATCTTGGCAACAAAACGATTGTAGATGTCGTTGAACGCGTCGCAAAAGAGCTTTTTATACCGCTAACCGTCGGAGGCGGAATACGAACGATTGATGATATTTCACGCCTTTTAAACGTTGGTTGCGACAAAATAAGCTTAAATTCAGCCGCTATTCATAATCCGAATTTGATAGACGAAGCGGCGAATAAATTCGGCTCACAATGCGTAGTAATCGCAATTGACGCAAAAAGATTTGATGAAGATTATCACGTATTTATAAACGGCGGTCGCATAGACACTTGGCTTGACGCTTTTCCTTGGGCAAAGCAAGTGGCAGAGCGAGGTGCGGGCGAAATAATGCTAACGTCTATTGATAAAGACGGCACTAAAGACGGATATGATTTAAATTTGACAAAAATTTTTAGCACGCTTAAAATTCCGGTTATCGCAAGCGGCGGAGCGGGCAAAATGGAGCATATCAAAGACGCATTTTTGGCTGGTGCGGACGCGTGTCTTGCGGCCTCAATCTTTCATTTTAGGCAGATTGAAATTTTAGAATTAAAACGATATTTACGTGAAAACGGCATTGAGGTCAGGCTTTGATAATATCGGCGGGCAACAACGAAATATTTAAATTTGCGCTTGCCATGGGTGTGGGGCTTGTAGATATGAGTGTAAATTTAAGTGCTTTTTTGCAAAAAAGATCTATGCTTAGCTCAAATTTTAGCGATAGATATGTTGATAATCTAAGCCGCAAAACGCAACCGACAGACGCGCCTATTAACGATAATCGCAGACCGAAAAATCCTGATACGATTTTAAACGCTTTGCCCGATGAAATTATTTTCGTCGGTTCGGCGGGACTTTATAAAAAAGGCGAAATTTTTGAAATTTATGAGAGCGTAAATGCTGCAAATATTGAAATTTCAAGCCTTGAAAATAAAAGCTACACACCATTAGAGCAAAAAATTTTTAACAATGTTTCATATGAAACAAAAGTTAATTCATCAAATTTTATCACAACATATGAAAATTTAGCCAATCGGCTTTTTGAAATGTGATTTTGGCTGGAAAATATGGAATATTATGCTGTTTTAGCA
>JAJQAF010000292.1 GCA_021203945.1 Campylobacter sp. | reverse complement strand
ATATTAATTTACTCTCTTAAAATTTCAAGGCGGATTGGCGCAAATAGGTTTTTGCACGCAGTATTTTTGCGCCGAATCGGGCGATTTTAAATTTCAAGCGATATCTACTTGGTGCCGAAATTTAAAATCAGCGCTATTATAAATCCCTTGGATCGGCGATTTTGCCCGCTATGGCGGATGCCGCGGCGACGGCGGAGTTTGCCAGATATACCTCGCTCGTCCTATCGCCCATTCGTCCGACGAAATTGCGATTTGTCGTGCTTACGCATCGTTCTCCAACGCCTAAAATCCCCATATATCCGCCGAGACACGCTCCACAAGTCGGATTGCTTACGACTGCGCCGGCTTGGACGAATATATCAATAAGCCCTTCTTTTTGCGCTTGTAAAGCGATTTTTTGCGTGGCGGGCGTGATGATAAGGCGAGTTTTGCGCGCCACTTTTCTAGCTTTTAACATTTGCGCAGCTATGCGAAGGTCGCTTAAACGCCCGTTCGTGCAAGAGCCGATAAACGCCTGATCAATAGCCAAATCGTCCTTAACCGCTTGGCGGACGCTTTTGCCGTTGCTCGGTAAAAACGGATAAGCGATGACGGGATCGAGATTTGTAACGTCAATTTGCAGAATTTGATCGTATTTTGCGTCGTCGTCGGAGTGGAAAATTTTAGGCTCGGCGCGTAGATTTTTATCTTTCAAAAACTCTTTTGTCGTCTCATCAACAGCGATTATACCGCTTTTACCGCCCGCTTCGATCGCCATATTACACATGCTAAATCTATCGTCCATACTAAGACCGCCGATAACTTCGCCGCTAAATTCAAGCGCCTTATATAGTGCGCCGTCGACACCGATACGGCGGATAATCTCTAATATCAAATCTTTGCCATAAACGTGCTCGCCGAGCTTGCCGCTAAAAATAACCTTGATAGTCGGCGGGACTTTAAACCAATTTTTGCCCGTTATCATCGCATAAGCCAAATCGGTGCTGCCCATGCCCGTAGAAAACGCTCCAAGTGCACCGTGCGTACAGGTATGGCTATCGGCACCGATTATCACGTCTCCCGGAACGACCAGCCCTTTTTCGGGCAAAAGTGCATGTTCTATCCCCATATCTTTTTCGTCAAAATAGTTTTTAAGCTCGTGTTTGTAGGCAAATTCACGTGAAATTTTAGCTTGATTTGCGCTTAAAATATCTTTAGCCGGAATGTAATGATCCATCACGATAGAAAAGCCGTCGGGATTTGCGAGTTTGCTTGCGCCGCTTCGCTCAAACTGCTTAATAGAAATCGGCGTCGTTATGTCGTTTCCGATAACCATATCAATCTTACTTTCTATAATATCGCCCGCAAATACGCTGCGTCCTACGTGATCGGAAAATATCTTTTCCGTGATTGTTTGCTTCATATCTTTCCTTAAATTTTATGTTTTCGGCTCATTTTACGTTTAAAAATTAAGCTCAACATAATATAAAATATATAAAATTTATATGGATTTTATCAAAAAATAGATTAATTTTCGTAAAATATTCTTTGGATACTTTTAAATACGTTATTTTTTAAGGCTCAAAACAACTTAAACGGAATTTCAGATTGCGACTACCATTTAAATTTAAACAAGATTTTATTAGATAAGGTATATAATTAAGTATTTAATTCAATACTAAAAAGGATTTTCAAATGAGAGCGATTTTAGCAAATTATTCAGCCAGTATTAGCGAACTGAAGCGATCACCTACGGATATTTTAAACAAAGTAGGCAATAGCCAAGCCGTAGCTATCATGAATCACAACACTCCTAAGGCTTACTTGGTGCCAAGCGAGCTTTATGAAAAGCTAATGGAATTTGTAGATGATTATGTTTTGGCAAAAGAGGTTGAAAAGGTTTTAGATGCTGATGAAAAGCCTGTCAAAGTGAGCCTAGATGAACTCATATGAGTTGGAATTTATGCCAAGTGCTTTAAATGAATGGCACAAGTTGGATAATTCTATTAAGTTGCAATTTCACGCGAAATTAAAAGAGCGTTTGTCAAACCCCCGAGTCCAAAAAGATAAATTGCAAGCATACAAAGACGTATATAAAATCAAACTTAGAAGTATCGGCTATCGTTTGGTTTATCAAGTCAAAGATAACGAGCGCATAATCTTAATTTTAGTTGTCGGCGCAAGAGCAAATGATGAAGTATATAAGAAGCTAAAATCAATTTTCGGAAAATAAAAATAGCTACACCCGTTTTAATCTTATTCTTATGAGATAACGAGCATTAAGATTTGAGAGTTTTAAATTTGCCGGCGACTGATGAAGATAGCTCTTTACATTTATCTTAAATTTTAAAAATATGACTTTAGATCTCATATCAAACCCAAAGAGAAAATCTTTATCTTATGATTGCGGCTACAAGTGAAACGAAGTGGAAATTTTCAGCCCGCAAACGCCGTTAAACGGTATTTAAATTTGCCTTGTTTGACGATAGCATCATAAAGTTTTTCATTACATAGTTTTTGCGATTTCACAACGGCGATTAATTCTAAGCTTATTTTTAGGCGTTTGCGCAACTTTCTCATTAGTTTGCAAACGTCAATATTCGTTCTCTTAAATGATTTAATTCCCTAAATCTATTGCCTAAATTTTTATTAAATTTAATAACCCACGGCGAGTTTTAAATTTAGCCTTTGCCGCGGGTTTTGAAAGCGAGTTAAAATTTAACGCAAGCCGTTAGCATAAACTGCCTAGCATAGCCCATTTGCACGGGGATCGTGCTTGTTGTCGTCCCTGTTGATGATGAGGTATAGTAAATTTTATCGGTTAGGTTTTTAACGTTAAACGCAAAATTCGTCTCATAGCCTAAAATTTTCGTATCATAACTTATAAAAGCATCGTAAATAACGGCATACGGCAATTTAAATTGCGTTCCTGCGGGTATTCCTTGCGCTGCTAAATCCGTTCTCATATAATAAGTATACCAAGAGCCGAAATATCGTGCTCCGCCGCCAATTCTTAGCCCTTTTACGCCAAGACGGCTAAAGTCGTAGTTGGCAAATAAACTCGCTTGATGTTTCGGCGTAGCTTCAAGCGGTTTGCCGACCAAAACCGCGTATTCTCCGTCGTCTTCTTTGACCTCGGTTTTTGTGTAGGCGTAACTTGCCCCAAGGCTTAATCCGCCGCCTACGCGTCCGTTGAAGTCAAACTCAAAGCCCTTGGATTGGGCTTTACCGACGACTACGCTTCTTTGATTAACCGTTCGCATAATGTTTTTCTTATCGATGTTAAATATAGCCGCACTTGCCGTGATCGCATCGTTTTGAAATTTAGTTCCAACCTCTATGGATTTGCCTTCTTCGGGCTCTGCGTCGCCTATATCATCGCTGATTGACATTTGCGGGTTAAAGCTTTGCGCATAGTTTGTATAGACCGACCACTCGGGTGTCAGCAGATACAAAAGTCCCGCTTGATAGGTAAATTTGCCGTCTTGTTGATCGGTATTTGCCGGAGCGCTCCAGCTTTGTCTTGCGATTTGATCGTAGTATTCGTATCTTAAACCAAGCGCAAATATCAGTTCGTCGGTCAAATTTATATTATCTTGAACGTATGTGCCGAGTGTTTTTAGTTTTTGATATTGAATGCTTGCGGCTCTCGTGCCGTTTAAGCTTGCCGTGCCGCGACTTGGAGCGAGTAAATTTATCCTGCTTGCCGTGCCTGCTAACGCACCGGGTCTGTATCTGTAATAATCTTTATAATCCACGCCCAAAAGCAAATTATGCGAGATAGTTCCCGTATTAAAAAGTCCGTTGAGCGTCAAACTTCCGCCGTGCGTGCGATGGATAAAACCGTCGTAATAGTTATACTGCCTTGTGGCATTAATGAGATTTGCGGGGAGATTTACCCGAACGAAGCCGTATTCGTGCTTTGAGCGAGAAAATGCGTAAGAGCCTTTAAGCAGCCAATTTTCGCCGAGATTTTTCTCAAAATTTACATCGACCGTATCAAGCTTTGAGTCAAGCTCATTAACAGGCTCGTCAAGTCGATTTTTCTTATCACTCGGATAAATTTGCCCCGTGCTAGGAACGATGATCGCGCCTCGGTCTATCGGATCGATCGACGTAGTATGCGCGTAGCCTAAATTTATGCGGTAATCATCGCCCCGATACGAAAGAGACGGTGCAAACAAAACATTTTTATGTCTGCCGAATTCTCTCCAATAATCCTTATCCATAGCGTCAAAAATAAATCTATACGCAAAGCCGCTCTCATAGATCGGACCCGTGCTGTCAAAGCCCGCGTTCCAGTAATGGCGATTGCCGATACCCGCCCAAATTTCATTGCTAAATTCGTATTTTGGCTTTTTTGTTACCATATTTACGACTCCGCCGGGCTCTTGAGCGCCGTAAAGAAGGCTGGCGGGTCCTTTTAGCACCTCAACGCTTTCTATGCTTTTATTAAAGCTATGCATAACGCTTGCGGGCACGCCGTTACGCATTATGGAGCCGTCTCTGCCGCCGCCGAAACCGCGCTTGATAATCGAGTCGAAAATTCCGCCCGTCGTGTTGCCGTAACTTATGCCGCTTACGTTTTGAAGCGACTCGGCAAGAGTTTCAGGCTTTTTGTCCTTAATCTGCTGGCTTGTTACTACATTTACGGTTTGCGGGATTTCAAGTATCGGCGTGGAAGTTTTGCCGATCTCGCTGCTGGTTGCGCGGTATCCGTCATCTACGCTTTCGGAAATTTCAATGCCCTCAAGCGATACGTCGGCTGCGGTAAGCTTAGAGAACAATAGCGCGCAAAGCACCAAACTCAGATTAATTTTATTCATTTTATATCCTTTAATCTTAAAAATCAGTATCATTATATTGCGATTAAATTTAAAATTTTATAAATAATATCTATGTTTAATTTTATATTAAATGACTATAAAATCAGCAACTTAGCATTTTTGTTTGCTTTAGAATATTTACAATGAAGCTTTACGTAAAATTTAGCGTTGATTTTGTTTTAGCTTCCGTTAAATCCGTTTACATTAATTTCTACGTCATTGCCTATTTGGGTGAGTTTTATCTCAAGATCCATTTCAAAAGAACAAGTATTATATTCAACCGTCAAAACATCTCTGCTTATTCTTTTAAACTCAAATTTGCAGATATTATCCATATTCGGATCCAGCTTATATTCTAATTTTTTGGTTTTACCGACGGACGGTAGATTATTCTTACTCATCGCTTTTTTATAAATTGTAGACTTATTGCCTTTTGTATGTAAAGCGTAATCTTGGAAATATCTACTATAAGCGGCGGGTAAGGTCGTATTTTTATATAGATATTTTTGATCTACGCAACTATAGTCGTCTCCGCATATCTTTTTATGATATGCCTCGTCATGTATTATCTCTATATCCGCCGCAAAGCCAAAGACGGCTAAGACCAAAAAGGTAAAAAATTTCATTGTTTTAGCTTTCAAGATTGTTTTTAAAGCCCGTTATCTCCACTCAATACAACCTCTACGTCATTGCCTATTTGGGTGAGTTTTATCTCAAGATCCATTTCAAAAGAACAAGTATTATATTCAACCGTCAAAACATCTCTGCTTATTCTTTTAAACTCAAATTTGCAGATATTATCCATATTCGGATCCAGCTTATATTCTAATTTTTTGGTTTTACCGACGGACGGTAGATTATTCTTACTCATCGCTTTTTTATAAATTGTAGACTTATTGCCTTTTGTATGTAAAGCGTAATCTTGGAAATATCTACTATAAGCGGCGGGTAAGGTCGTATTTTTATATAGATATTTTTGATCTACGCAACTATAGTCGTCTCCGCATATCTTTTTATGATATGCCTCGTCATGTATTATCTCTATATCCGCCGCAAAGCCAAAGACGGCTAAGACCAAAAAGGTAAAAAATTTCATATCTCTTCTCCAAACGTATTTTTATATCCCTCTTTTAAAATCTCTAAAGGATCGGCTAGGTCGCTTCTGCGTGAAAAAGGAGTGTTTGATCTATTTGTTAATGACCCTTTTGTGTTTTCGCCGTCCGTAAAATATTCAAAGTGAAGCATGGTTACGATCTTGCCGGATACTATATATGGATGTTTTTCCGTTTGCTCATCAACCATAAATCCCGCATATCCTATTAAATCTCCCGCTCTTACTTTATCTCTCTCTTTTACTTGGATCCTGCTCGGATCAACCTCTCCGTATCTTATTATAAATTTACCGAATTTTTTGCTTTCATGCAGTATGGTTATTTGATCTGTTTTATGATAAAAGCTTCCTGTATTTAGCACTTTGCCCTCCGCTATGGATACGATCTGCACGTCGGAGCTAAAAGCTATCTCGTTTTCATTGTTTCTTGTCACGATGTTTGTGTATAAATCTCTAGCCGCATGCTTTCTCTTTTTTCTGGAACTTCCGAAGATAGCTTGGCTGGCTCTAGCGTCGTCTAGATCAACGCTCCAATCATACGACTGTCCTTTGTCATTTAAAGGTTTGATTTTTAAAGGAAAGACTATATCGCCGCTTTCTACTATCAGCATAACGCTCTCGCCGTCTTTTACATTGACTTTTGCCTTGACCTCGTTAAATTTTCGTATAAATTCCATTTTGTTGTCGCCGTCTAAGAGGTTTATGCCGTTTTGAGTATCAAGAGGCGAGTTCGTATCGTTTCCGTAAATTTCATATGTTTTTAGGAAGCTTTGATTTTTTATTGTATCCGTTACGTGAAGCGGTCGTTGCATCTTTTCATCTTCATATATCTGTATTTTATCGCTATTTAGGTTAGAATTTACATAGTAAGTTCCGCCGAAGATAGTTGTGTCCGAACTGCGTTTCGCAGAATTCGTAAGAAGCGATTTTTCATCCCCGCGCGCACCGTTTAGATTCGCATAAAAGCCCATACTCTCGTCAGTATGTCCAAATTCGTATATATGTAGCCTGTTTTTTGAGTATTTTATATATATCGGAATTTTAATATCCGTTCTAACGTGTGTCTTTCCGTATTTTGTTTTATATGCGGGCGAGTGCAAATAGGCAAAAAATATTATAG
>JAJQAF010000109.1 GCA_021203945.1 Campylobacter sp. | reverse complement strand
TTGTCAAAGTTGAGGTGCCTGGAGGAACAAATCTGACTAAAATAGGCGATAGCATAGGGCTTAGCGTGAAAAAGATGAAAAGCAACAATCCTCATTTAAAATTCGTCTTTACACCTCCTACTCTTAAAAAATATTACGTTTATATACCTGAAAACAAAAAGCAGCTATTTACTCAAAATTTTAAACCTTTTAACGGAAAAAATAATTTTTATACATATACGGTTAAAAAGGGCGATACTTTACTTGGCATAGCTAAAAAAACAGGCATTAGCCATAGGGCTATTAAGGACTATAACGAACTTAAGGCAAATGCCGTAGCATACAATCAAAAGCTAATAATACCGTCGTCAAACAATAATAAAATGCAAAACTATACCATACAAAACGGCGACACTTTGGCTACTTTGTCAAAGAAATTTAAGGTTAATGAAAAAGATATCAAAGAGGTCAATTCTCTTGCCAGTTCGAATTTAAGCGTCGGGGAAAATATTGTCATACCTTAAAAATTTTAAATTTTATTTAAGTTATGCTTGCGCATTGTTTTTAGCGGGTTGCTCTTGGAACGGAGCGCCATTTACTCCTAACGGTCCGACAAACGCCAAGGTTATAAATACTCCGGCGATGCAAAAAGCGACCATGCGTCCATATACGGTCAATGGGAAGACATATTATCCGACCGTCGTTAGCGTCGGAGATAAAGCTAGCGGGATAGCCAGCTGGTACGGACCTGATTTTCATGGCAAAAAGACTTCAAACGGCGAAGTTTATAATATGTATAATATGACCGCCGCACACAAGACGTTACCGATGAATACCGTGCTAAAGGTTACGAATTTAAAAAATCAAAAAAGCGTTATAGTGCGTGTAAACGATCGCGGTCCGTTTGTTGCAAATCGCGTGCTGGATCTTTCAAAAGCCGCGGCAATGAAACTTGATATTATAGCTTCCGGAACCGCTCCAGTAAATATGGAGGTTATCGGATTTAACGCTCGAACGGAAACGATAGCTTCCGCTAATGCAGGCGATTTCATCGGTAAAATCACGCCTAAAACTCAATCCGAAGGCATAATAATTTCATCGGAGCAAAGTATAGTCGGCGGCGAATTTATGGTGCAAATCGGCGCTTTTAAAAATAAAGACGGCGCAAATAGATACCAAAAAGAGCATCAAAGCATAGACGGTTATAGCTCGGTCGTCAAGACCTTTACGATAGACGGCGAAATTATTTACCGAGTATTCTTAAACGGTTTTAGGAGCGAAGATGAAGCGCGCGATTACGCTAGAAGCGGAAAATTCCAAGGTGCATTTATAGTAAGAGGTCAATAGATAATGGATAAAATTTTAAAAAAAGAGAGAAAAACAAAAGAGACCGATATAAAAGCCGAGCTTGAAATTTACGGTTCGGGAAAATGCGAGATAAGCACCGGCATAGGTTTTTTAGATCATATGCTTGAGGCTTTCGGTAAGCATTCTTTACTCAATGTAAAAATTTCGTGCAAAGGCGATACGCATGTGGATTTTCATCATAGCGTAGAGGACGTAGGCATAGTTATAGGCTCTCTTTTGAAAGAGGGAATTTATCCTGTAAGCGGTATGGAGCGTTTCGGCGATAGCGTTGTCGTAATGGACGAAGCCGCCGTTTCTTGCGCTCTTGATCTTAGCAATCGTGCTTTTTTGGTATATGAAAATTTTGACGCAAACGGCAAAATAGGGGATTTTGATATTGAACTTGCGGAAGAATTTTTTAGAGCCGTAGCAATGAACGCAAACATAACGCTACATATTTGTAAAATTCGCGGTAAAAACAATCACCATATAATTGAAGCGGCGTTTAAATCGTTTGCTGTAGCTCTTAGACGCGCACTTGCTAAAAATGCTCGAATAGCTACGCCTAGCACGAAGGGTGTTTTATGATAGAGATTATATTTTTGGATGTCGACGGATGTTTGACCGACGGTAAAATCGTGTATAATGCAAACGGCGAGGAGCTGAAATTTTTTGACGTCAAGGACGGATACGCTATCGAAAGTTGGTTGAAGCTCGGTAAAAAGATTGCTATTATAACGGGCAGAAAATCCCATATAGTAGAGCGCCGCGCCGAGGATTTAAAGATAAATCACGTTTATCAAGGCGTGGGCGACAAACTAGAAATAGCTAAAGAAATTTTAAAATTCGAAGGGCTTAGCTTTGAGAACGCCGCTGCGATAGGCGACGATTATAACGATTTTAAAATTTTAAACGCGGTTGCTTGGAGTTTTAAGCCCAAAGACGCTATCAAGCAGCTTAAGGTTAAAACAAAACTAAAACATAAAGGCGGTTGCGGCGCCGTGCGAGAGATGATTGAAACTATCATTCGAAAGCAAGATCTATTTGACGAATGGTCTAAACGTTGGTTATAAAAATTTTCTATTTTGTCGTTGCGATCTTTAGTGTCGTGATGATATTTCTTGCACTTCAAGATCCGTATTTCGCAGAGCAATTCAAACAAGATCTAAACGTATCTAGTATGCAGGCAAACGACGTGCTTGACTATGAGATGAACGCAAGCGCGATAAGCGCTATATATGAAGCCGATGAGGTAAATAGATATAGCGATAAGGATGAATTTTTAAAATTTAAAGCTCAAATTTTAAGAGGCAATCTAAAACACGATATTAGCTCCGATAAAGTAATATTGCGGGGAGATAACGTAAAATTCGTAGGCAACGCAAGATACGACAATAACAATAGCTTGAAGTTCTTTTCAGAAGAGGTAATATATAATACTAAAACGAAAATCGCACGGTCGGATAGCGATTTTGTTATGACGAAAAATACGGATAAGGCTACAGGCGAGAGCGGAACATACGATTTAGTCAGGAAACAGACACGAATAAAAGGGTTAAAAGCATGGATAGAACAAGACGAGCGATAGTTTTTTTGCTATTTGCTTCTTTAAATTTTATGGCGCTTTACGCCGAGCAGGTCGAAATAACTTCAAACGACTTTTTTGCGGATGAAAATAAGCAAATCAGCGAATTTAACGGTAACGTTCATGTAAAAAAAGGCGCTTATGACGAGCTTTTGGCAAATAAAGTAGTCGTGCATTTCGATGCCAAACGCCAGCCCGTAAAATACGTCGCTACCGGAAACGCAAGAGCTAAAATAGCCATGAAAGATAAACATTACGACGGCAAAGGCGATACGCTAACGTATGAACCGGCAAAACAGACATACACGGTTACGGGTAACGGTCACTTACACGAGGTGGAGAGCGATAAAAACGTATATGGCGAAAAAATAGTCATTAATCAAAGTAACGGCACGTATAACGTAAATAGCGACGATAAAAAACCTGTAAAATTTATCTTTCAAATCGAGGATAAAGCCAAGTGATACGCGCAATAAACGCTAAATTTATAACTTCAAGCCCCAGTATAAAAGAGGCTCCCGAGTTTGCCGTTAGCGAGATCGTATTTTTGGGGCGTTCAAATGTAGGCAAAAGTAGTCTTATAAACGCTTTGGTGAATCAAAAATCACTCGCCAAAAGCTCATCGACACCAGGTAAAACGCAGCTTATAAATTTTTTTGAAGTTGAATTCGACGAAGACGACACCCAAACAAATACTAAAAATAAATTTAAAATCGTATTCGTGGATCTTCCCGGCTTTGGTTACGCTAAGGTTGCAAAGTCAAAGCACGATGAATGGAAGCGCAATCTCGATGAGTTTTTAAAATTTAGGTCAAACATAAAGCTTTTCGTTCATCTTATTGATGCCAGACACTTTGAGCTTGATATAGACATAAACGTAAATAACTATCTAAACGGATTTTTGCGTGCGGATCAAAAAATTTTAAACATATATACAAAGGCGGATAAACTAAATCAAAGCCTAAAAAGCGCAGTTTTAAACTTTGATCCGCAAGGAATTTTAGTTTCTACTCTAAATAAAAGCGGCTTAGATAAAGCGCGCGAGCTAATCGTAAATCAAGCGCTAGGACGCGTATGATAGAGCTAAGAAAGCCAAAGCCGGCAGACATAGTAAATATGCAAGCTTTGGTTGCCCCCGAGGTCGCAAACGGTATTATCTTGCCTAGAAGCGACGATGAAATAAGCACGAATATTCGCTCTTACGTAGTAGCCTGCAAAGACGGTAAGATAGTCGGTTTTTGCGCACTTCACATACATGCGGTATATCTTGCGGAGATCAGAAGTCTCGTCGTAGATGAAACTATGCGTGGTTGCGGCATAGGCTCTATGATGGTTGAAAGATTGCTTGAAGAAGCTAAATTTTATGAAATTTCAAAAGTTTTTACGCTTACTTATCAACGCAATTTCTTTGAAAAGCTCGGCTTTAGCGAAATTCCTAAAAGCGAGCTTCCGACCCAGAAAATTTGGGCCGATTGTATAAAATGCAAACATTTTCCGATATGCAACGAAATAGCTCTAATCTACAATATATAAAAGAGCTCGTCGGCATCGTTTTTTTAGTTGCCTATGAGATAGCTACGACTCAGTTCGGCTTTTTACCGCCTCTAATCGGAGTATTTTTTACCTATATGATTTTAGAATATACTAAAAAACAGAAACGATATACGGAATTCGGTTTTTATTGGTATTTTGCGATCATATTTTTAATTTTTGCCGAGCAAATTCACGGCTTTTACCTATTTTCAACACTAATTGCGTTTTTGATATTTTATAATTTCGTAGTGGATTGGCTTTTAGTTACTATGAAGTGGCGAAATTGTCTGCTTGCCGTATTCGTCGTAAGCGGTTACGTCGTTACATTTTCGACAAATAATCTAATCGCATACGTCCAAAACGGCTCTTTTTTAAAATTCGGCGTTGAATATATCGTGTATATCGTCATAGAAACGATCTTGGCTATAATTTTGTTTAAGGATCGCGTCGTATGAGAATGCGTATAATTTTTACGATAGTGGCGCTATTTTGGATAATATTGCTTAGCAGGATTTATCATCTAAGCGTAAATTCAAATGAATACTACAACGAGATAGCCGAACAAAATGCCGTCAAAATGCAATATATTCCGCCAGTTCGAGGTATTATATTTGACGCCAAAGATCGTCCGATGGCAATAAACAGGCTTGGCTTTTCCATCTTGATAAAACCGCATCTTAGTGCTAAAAAAGAAATTTTAGACTCCGAGCTTGAGTATATCGGCGGACTATTCGGCGATTTAAACGTAACAAAACTAAAGCGAGAGTATATTAAGAACGATTCGCCTTACAATCAGGATTTTATAAACGTAGTGGAATTTATAGATTACGATAAATTTTTACCGTATTTCGCGACCCTGTCGCTACGTGAAAATTTACATATACAACCGGCGTCAAAACGTCATTATCCATACAACGACCTAGCCTCTCACATTATCGGATATGTCGGTAGGGCAAATCAAAAGGACATACAAAACGATTATTTGACAAAGCTTACTAATTACACGGGAAGAAGCGGAGTGGAGCGTTATTATAATTCGGTTTTGCAAGGGCAAGAAGGCTCAAAACGTATCAAGGTAAATGCTTTTAACGAAGAGATTGAACAGATGAGCTTTACGGCTCCGCAAAGTAAAAATATTAAACTAAGTATCGACTTGGAACTTCAAAAATTTGTAGCCGACGTATTCGGACAAGATGCCGGAAGCATAGTGGTTATGAGTCTAAAAGACGGCGCTATTATAGCCGCAGGCAGTTTTCCCGAGTATGATCTAAATCCCTTTGTGTTGGGAATAACTCAAAATGAATGGGAGAGGCTGGTCAATGACGTCGATCATCCGTTTACAAACAAACTCGTAAACGGGCTTTATCCGCCCGGTTCGGTCGTGAAAATGGGTATGGCGCTTGCTTTTTTGGACAACGGTATAAACAAATACGATACTTTTTATTGCTCCGGATCTTACGAGCTTGGAGGGCGTAAATTTCGATGTTGGAATTCTTACGGACACGGAAGCGTTAATATGAATACGGCTATTCGCGAGAGCTGCGACGATTATTTTTACAAAGGAAGTCAAAAGATCGGCATAGATGCTATCGTTCCGATACTTGAGCGAATGGGTTTTGGTGCAAAAACGAATGTCGATTTGCCGAATGAATTCGTAGGAACTTTGCCGAGTCGTGAATGGAAAATGCGAAAATACGGTAAAGCGTGGTTTCAGGGTGAAACCCTTATTACTTCAATAGGGCAGGGGAATTTTTTGGTTACGCCCATGCAAGTTACCAAATATACCGCCGGGCTTGCTACAGGGCTCAATATAACGCCGCATTTTTTAAAAAGTATAGATGGTGTAGATATTGATTTTACGCCTACCGACGATGCTTTTAATAAATTTGAAAAGTCGCAATTGCCGGCTATCAGGCATGCGATGTATGAGGTGGCAAATCATGCAAAAGGAACGGCGAATAGGCACTTTATCGGTAGCGTAGTAAAAGTTGCGGCAAAGACGGGTACCGCTCAGGTAGTAGGCATATCTCAAACCGAAAAAAAGCGTATAAAAGAGGAAGATATGGCGTATTTGCAACGCTCTCACGCTTGGATGACTACTTACGGACCTTATGAAGATCCTCAATACGTCGTTACTATGGTTATCGAACACGGAGGACACGGCGGTAGCGCGGCGGGTCCTAAAATATCTCAAATTTACAATAAGCTCGTAGATATGGGCTATATAAGCCTTGAAAAATCAATCGCGGCGGATGCGAAAAAGCAGGGTAAAAAATAGCTCTAATCGTCCGTCGTTCGCACTATCAGGCTTTTTGGCAGGTTAAATTTTTGTATCAATTCGCACTCTTTTTTTCTCATCTCTCCGCCATCTTTTTCGTGATCAAAGCCAAGCACGTGAAGCAGTCCGTGGATAAAAAGAAGTGCGGTTTCCTCATCGTTTGAATGCCCAAGCTCGCTCGCTATTTGCTCCGCAAGGTCTAAATTTATAACGATACAGCCGATCGGAGCGTGAAGCTGCATAACAAGCGGAAAGCTAAGAACATCAGTCGTTTTATCAATGTTTCTGTGTTTAAAATTTATCTCTCTCATCTCATCGCTATTTACGAAGCTAAGT
>JAJQAF010000064.1 GCA_021203945.1 Campylobacter sp. | reverse complement strand
GATTTTATGAGTACGTGGTGTCGGCAGTGTAGCCATTTTGGTCTGGTACATTAATGGGCGAACGTTATCGGAATTAGACAAAATGCGGATAAAACGTTTAAAATTTTAATTGAAGGCGGCACGGAAGAGCTTGCTAAAGCCGTTATTATCGCGACAGGCTCAACGCCTCGCCGTGCGGGTTTTAAAGGCGAGGAGCAATTTTTCGGACGCGGCGTTAGCACGTGCGCGACTTGCGACGGATTTTTTTACAAGGGTAAAGAGGTTGCCGTTTTGGGCGGCGGCGATACTGCCATAGAAGAGGCGATTTATCTGGCAAATATCTGCTCGAAAGTTTATATCATCCACAGACGCGATGGATTTCGCGCTGCGCCTACAACCGTTGAGAAAGCTCGTAAAAACGAAAAAATCGAATTTATCACAAGCGCGACTATAAAAGAAGCTTACGGCGATAAAGCGGGACTTAGCGGATTAATTCTAAATACGAAAGACGGCGAGCGCGACCTTAAAGTTCCCGGTGTTTTTACCTTTGTCGGTCTTAACGTCAATAATGAAATTTTAAAGCTTGAAAACGGCGAATTTATCTGTAAAATGGTAGATGGCGGGCAAGTTGAGGTAAATTTAAAAATGCAAAGTAGCCTAGACGGGTTATTTGCGGCGGGAGACATTAGAAAAGACGCTCCGAAGCAAGTCGTAGTAGCGGCGGGAGACGGAGCCGTAGCGGCGTTGAGCGCCATGAGTTATATCGAAAGCTTACATTAAAATTTTGGAATTTAGCCTGCGGGCTAAATTCTTCCAAAACAAAGGTAAAATTCCACTTTTTAGCGTGACATTGTATTGATTAGTCCCATACCGATAATTTGATATAAATCATCATCTGTGTGATTTATCTAAATTCGCTCTCTTTACGATAAACCGCATAGTTTTTGCCCCATGCGGGCTAGTTGTGTGAGCGATAGACACGGGTAGCCCTTCGTAAGCTTTCCATTGTTTGTCGGCAGAACTTAAGGATTTTGTCTTATCAGTTACTTAGAACAGTTTTTGTCGTCTCGTTTTAGTATCCCAAGCATCGCGTGCGCACTTAGTGCCGAAGTAACTTTCATCTTTGGGTCTAAAGTCTTTTAAAATTCATTACTCATTTATAACATACGGGTAAGCTCCTTAAAATTTAAAGAAATTTCAAAGCCGCGACAAGCAGAACTACTTCGCTTTGTTTGCTGCCGCGTATGATTTACGGTAACTTTCCAAAAAAACATACGACGAACGCACCAAATGGGGCAAATCACATAAACGATATAGATTTTCCGGTTATATGATAGGCTTAGATTATCTAAATTTAAAGGTATTAAAAACAAAATTTCTTAAAAAAAGCCGGTTTGGATATAATGCTAAAATTAAAGAAGAAAGTCTCTGTTATAATTTATTCAAACGGATAAGGGAAACTCTGCTTTGAAAAATATGCTAAATTTTACAAAAATTAAAAGGATAAATATGATAAATATAGGAATACACGGTGCAAACGGTAAAATGGGACAGATGATAATATCGTGTTTAAAAGATACGCCGAATGCGAGATTGAGTGCGGCTTATGCGATAAAACCTCTTTGTTTTGACGTGCCAAAAGACGTTACGGTTACCGATAAATTTGACGAGCTCTTTGCAAATTGCGACGTCGTGATAGATTTTACCATAAGGGACGGCGCAATAAATCTCATAAACTACGCAAGAACTAGCCCAAAGCCTCTGGTAATAGGAACGACGGGGCTTGGTGAGGACGGAGCAAATCTACTAAATTTAGCCGCTAGCACGATGCCTATTTTATATGCTACTAATATGAGTCTGGGCGTAGCCGTTTTAAATCGTTTGACTCAAATCGCTTCAAAAACGCTAAACGAATTTGATATCGAGATAGTCGAACAACATCACAGACACAAAAAAGATGCGCCGAGCGGAACGGCTTTGACCTTAGCCGAACATGCCGCAAGCGCTCGCGGGTTAAATTTAAAAGACGTTATCGTTACGGGTAGAGACGGTCAGATCGGAGCTAGAAGTAAAGACGAGATAGCCGTTTTAGCCGTAAGAGGCGGCGACGTCGTAGGTCGTCATACGATCGGCTTTTATAACGACGGTGAATTTATCGAGTTAAACCATACTGCTACGAGCCGCGCTACCTTTGCAAAGGGTGCTATAAAAGCCGCAATCTGGCTAAGCGCGCGCAAAAACGGGCTATATAGCATATATGATTGTCTTGGTTTATAAGTAAAATTTAAGCTCTATAAATAAAAACGGGCTTAAATATCTTAAAATTTTAGCTTCTTTTGGCTAAAATCAACTCTAAATTTTACCAAAGGTTTAAAATGTGTGCGATAGTTGGGATAATAAATTCAAAAGATGCGGCAAAAACGGCTTATTATGCGCTATTTGCTATGCAGCACCGAGGGCAAGAGTCTAGCGGTATAAGCGCAAATGACCGCGGAGAGATAAGAACTATAAAAAATCGCGGTTTGGTTACCGAGGTGTTTCATAAAGATAGTTTTGAAATTTTAAAAGGCGATATGGCAATCGGTCACAATCGCTATTCAACGGCGGGAAGCGACTCCATACTAGACGCACAGCCCGTTACCGCAAACTACGCACTGGGTTCTATTTCTGTCGCTCACAACGGAAACCTTGTCAATAAAGATGAAATTCGCAAAGAGCTTATCGAAAACGGCGCGATATTTAGCTCAAATATGGATACGGAAAATATCGTTCATCTAATCGCTCAAAATCATAGCCCTCATCTACAAGACCGTATCATTTACGCTCTTGGTAAAATCTTAGGCGCTTACTGCCTGCTTATCCAGTCAAGGCATAAAATTTTTGCTATCCGAGATCGATGGGGCGTGCGGCCGCTATCGCTCGGTAAGCTAAAAGATGGCGGATATATCGTTGCTAGCGAGACTTGCGCATTTGATCTGGTAGGAGCGGAATTTGTCCGTGAGATTGAACCGGGCGAAATGTTAGTTTTTGAACACGGTAAGGATGAGTTTGAAAGTATCAAACTTTTTGAAACCGATAGCAGGATTTGCGCTTTCGAATATATCTATTTTGCACGCCCCGATAGCGTTATAGACGGTAAAAGCGTTTATGAAGTTCGCAAAAGAATGGGCGCGGCTCTTGCTAGAAAGAGCACGGTAAAAGCCGATTTCGTCGTGCCCGTGCCCGATAGCGGAGTGCCTGCGGCTTTAGGATACGCCCAACAAAGCGGCTTACCGTTTGAGGCGGCGATCGTAAGAAATCACTACGTGGGCAGAACGTTTATAGAGCCTACGCAAGAGATGCGAAATTTAAAGGTTAAACTCAAACTAAATCCGATGAGCACGATACTAAAAGGCAAAAGCGTAGTCGTAGTGGATGATAGTATCGTTCGCGGAACAACCAGTAAAAAAATCGTAGAGTTATTGCGACACGCGGGTGCTAAAGAGATACATTTTAGGGTTGCTTGCCCCGAGTTAAAATTCCCCGAAAGATACGGCATAGATACGCCAAGCTTTGCGGAGCTGATTAGCGCAAATAAAAATTGCGACGAAGTGTGCGAATATATCGGCGCCGATAGTCTTGAGTTTTTGGATATAGACGAACTGATCGAGAGTATCGGCTCGGAGCGCAAATATTCTCTTGTAAGCTTTGACGGGGATTATTTTATAAAATGAAATTTTTAAATTTTTTCTCCGCTTTTGTTGCTTTGGCGCTAGTCGGTTGCGCAAATAACGCCGACGTAAAACCGCAAGAGACAGTTTGGACGCTCTATATCGAAAATAACGGCACGAGAATGGAAATAAGCTTTAAAAGAGAGGGAAATTTCGTAAAGCTTAAAGAAATGAATACGACGATGCCTTTTGTAGGAAGTGCCGATTTTAGAATTTTACGCGGAGAAAATTATATCGTCGCAAATTTAGGCGATATGTATGGTTTGGCGCACGGCAAAAATAATATCATCATAAATTTAGACACGAATTTAAAGATCAACCCGACTTCAAAAGAGCAAATGGCGACTATACAAAACGCTAAATCGTTTAAATTTTATGAAATAGGCACGGGCATAGTCGAAAGCATAGTTTATAGCGGTCAAACTCAAGTTTGTAAAGAATTTTTAGCAAACAAGCCTATACTGGCAAGAAGCGTTACGAACTATTATCTAAAAAACGGGGGCTTTTTTGCCAGCATAATAGACGCTAAATTCGTATATCAAAAGGGCGCAAAGATAGAAAATAAGAGCTTTTATTATGAGATAGCCGATGAAAACGCTTTAAAAGACGCAAAAGAATTTACTTCAAACGAAGATTCTAACGAGCTATTTTATAACGACATTAAAAAGCAGGGCAGATTGCTCTCGGTTTTGTGCTCTATATAAGGGTAAAATTTAATAGCAGCTAAGTTTCGTGATATTCATACCGTTTTTAAAATATGGCGGATAGGGCATATTTACGGTAAAATCTACGCTTTTTTGTTTTTCTAAATTTTGAGCTACGCTGAATTTATATTCTACCGTATTTGGTTTCTCGTCTTTATCGTCATCTTTTAAAAACCATGAGAAAAACGAAAGTCCGCTAGGCTTAAATACCGCCTCTCCGCTCAGACTGTCTTTGTTTAAAGGTTGATTTATGAGCTTTACGCTAAGGGTGCAAGAGCTTATGGTAAATTTGCCGACGTTACGCACTTTACCCTTAAATACTATACTTTCGTTTCGTAGAATTCTTTGACTCGTAACGTTTTCCAGTATGCCTTTTTTTGTATATTTGTCTAAAACCAACATCAAAAATACGCAAAGAGTTGTAGAAACTAAGATGTTTGTAAAAAATAAAGACCAAAAAAGTTTGCGTTCTATCTTAAGAGATAATACTAAAAGTAGCATCGATAATAAAAATATTACTAATATTACCATGATATGCACGATAGTAAAATAGCTCATATTCATCAAAAACACTCCGCTTTTTTAGTTATATTGTAGTCTATAAAGGCAAAATTATTCACGAATTCTCTTATCTGTTTAGTCTCGCCCGGAATAAAAGGTTCGCGAAGCGTGATCGTCTTTCTTGCAAAAGGATTGAGAGAATTTAAAAAATCTCTGCTCTTTTGCTTTGAGACTACGTAAAAACCAAGATCGATTCTGCAAACATTAAGTATATTTTTTGAATCATTCGTTATGTTAAAATCGATCATCAGGGCGTTTGAATAGGTAAGTTGCCTTTTATTTATCTCGCTTATCCCAACCGGTCTTAAATTTTGAGCGATTGCGCCGTTTGCGTAAAAAATCGCCGCAAATAGAGCGAACAAACCTGTAATTATGAACAAAAAACCTATCTGCCACCATGATTTTAAAGCAAAAAATATTCCAAGAAATACGATAAAAACGAAGGCTATAAATATCCAGCCGTATATCAAATAGTCGATGAAATGGGCATTGGCAAGAACAAAAAAGATGTTTTGCTTTATGCTACTTATCATCGCGAGATCTTTTCTCCTCTATTCCGCTCATTCCAAAACGCCTTGCAAGCTCGGTTTTAACCAGACTCGGATGTATGTTGTGGCAAGCAAGCGCTACCATCGTATGAAAGCATAAATCCGCCGCTTCATAAACTATATCGTTTTTTGTTTTTTCGTCCATATCGACGGCTTTTTCGTCTTTTTTAATATCCTCTTTTATTACGGGAATTTTAACTATGCCTTTGTTTGCGGTTGCGTCTTTGCACGCCATTACGAATTCAGTTGCCTCTTCGCCTATTTTTTTAAGAATTGTATTTTCGCCTTTTTTAAATAGGCTTGCAACGTAAGAATTTTCAGGATCGGCGTTTAGTTTTCTGTCTATTATCGTATGGTAAAGCTCGTCTATGACGTCGTATTTCGGCTTTGAAATTTCGCTTTTATCGTCATTTGAAATTTCAAAATTTTCTAAATTTATATTGTTAAAGAAGCATGATTTTCGTCCGGTGTGGCACGCTACTTTACCGTTTTGTATGACGCTTATCAAAAGAGTATCGTTGTCGCAGTCGAGTTTGGCGCTCACGATTTTTTGAGTATTGCCGCTCTCTTCGCCTTTCTTCCAGATACGATTTTTAGTTCGTGAAAAATAGTGGGCATATCCGCTTGAAAGGCTTAATCGCAAGGCTTTTTCGTTCATATAAGCGAGCATTAAAATTTCATTGCTCTCATGCTCGCAAACTATAACCGGAAGCATACCCGCGACTTTTTGCCAGTCTATACTCAAATCAGACATACCCGATCCTTTTACCTATTTTGGGCGGCGGAGCTTTGTTTGGCCTTATCTTTCGTATCGACCCAGATATTAGGCACCGCACCGCCAGGAGTTAGGAAAATTTTAGCGTCGCTATTTTCTCTAAGCGCTTCGTTAAATTTACCCTGCATCTCGATTTGTTTTAGATTTAACAAATTTTCATCAAGGCTTTTTGCGACCTCCTTATTTGCGTAAGATTGAGCATCGGCTTCGATTTTAACCGCATCGGCTTTACCCTTTGCCTCGATAATGGCGGCTTTTGCCGTTCCTTCGGCAAGTGCGGCTTTTTTAAGCGCTTCTTGATTTGCCCGCTCAACTTCGTATTTTGTCCGCTCGGCTTCTTGCTTGGCGATTTGAACGCGCTCAATCTGCTCTTTTACCTTTTCAGGTAGGATAATTTCGCGAAGTTGCACGGTTAATAACTCGACGGGTTTATTTGGCTGAGCGTCGATGTCCTTGCGTATTCCGTCGTCGATGGCGGTCGCTATCTCGTTTCTACGCGTCGGAAGCTCTTCTGCGGTATATTTGCCCGCTATACTTCGCACTACGTCGCGCACTACGGGATCTACGATTTTATTTTCCCAGCTAAGCCCCCAAGAGGCGATGGTTTGCGGCGCGTTTTCGGGATTTAAGCGGTATTGCACGGTAATATCTATGCTAACGGGCAAATTTCTAGCGTCTAGGACGGAGATGGAATTTTTGCGGATTATACCCGCATTTCCGCCTTGATACGATTTTTGCATAGATTCGCCCATATCCTCGCTTGAGGTGTAGTTTATGAGACGAACGCGAGTATCCACGACGATCACTCTTTGTATAAACGGAACAAAGAAGTGAAACCCGGG
>JAJQAF010000002.1 GCA_021203945.1 Campylobacter sp. | reverse complement strand
TTTGAGTATCTGGTCGTCAAAGCAAGCTACGGTGATGTTTTTGCTATTGGTATAGAGCTCATAATGTAGATAATAGGCGAGCGAGAAAAATCACGCGACGGCGTATATCTTTGCGCGATGGACGAGCAAAATTTAGATTTTATCTATAAACTAGGCATAAATTTGCGTAAAAATTTTAAAATAGAAATAAGCTATGAGGCGAAAAAACTACAAAAACATCTTCAAAACGCCGATAATAAGGGCGCTAAAATTTTTCTATGCCTAGGCGAAAACGAGATGAAAAACCATCAAATTTGGTATAAAAATTTTATAACGAAAACGGAAAAAAATATAAATTTAGACGATTTGCAAAAGGAGCTTGACAATGAATGATTTTGGGCTTGGTATCTGGGGGAATTCTAACTTTATAATAGAAAACGGCAAAGTTTGCGTTAATTCGGCTAGCAAACCCGCCATTATAGACATCGTAAAAGAGATACGAGACGACGGCTATCGCGGTCCGCTTCTGCTTCGTTTTCCTCATCTAATACAAAAACAGATCGAGCAAATTCACGCAAGTTTTACAAAGGCCAAAAAAGAGTTTGCTTACGAAGGTAAATTTAACGCTGTTTTCCCGCTCAAGGTCAACCAATATCCGGGTTTTGTAAAAAATCTCACGCGTCTGGGCAAGCCGTATAATTACGGATTAGAAGCTGGCAGTAAGGCCGAACTTCTTTTGACGATGGCTTATAATAACGACGGTGCGCCTATCACGGTAAACGGTTTTAAAGATAGGGAGCTTATAAATATCGGCTTTATAGCCGCCGAGATGGGACACAATATCACTTTAACGATCGAAGGGTTGAATGAGCTTGAGGCGATAATAGCCACGGCAAAAGAGCGCTTTAAGCCAAAGCCGAAGATAGGTCTTCGCATAAGATTGCACTCTACCGGTGCGGGAATATGGGCAAAAAGCGGCGGCATACATTCAAAATTCGGTCTAACGTCGACGGAGCTCATCGAAGCCGTAAATATGCTTAAAAAAGCTAATTTATTAGATCAATTTACGATGATACATTTTCATCTGGGCTCTCAAATCAGCGAAATTCATCCGCTTAAAAAAGCGCTCATAGAGGCGGGCAATATATACGCCGAGTTGCGAAAAATGGGTGCGACAAATCTAACGGCGATAAATTTAGGCGGCGGACTTGCCATTGAGTATTCTCAATTTAAAGAGGCGACCAGCCGTAATTATACTTTGAACGAATACGCAAACGATGTCGTTTATATGTTAAAAACCATAACGGAGCAAAAAAATGAAATTCAGCCCGATATATTCATAGAATCCGGACGATTTATCTCCGCTTCGCACGCGCTTTTAGTCGCGCCGGTTTTAGAGCTTTTTTCACAGGAATACACCGAAGAAAAGCTAAATTTAAAGAAAAATAATCCGAATTTAATAACCGAGCTTTTTGATCTTTACAACTCGATAAAACCGTCAAACGCCCTTGAATACCTGCATGATGCGATACATCATACCGAGAGCGTATTGACTTTATTTGACCTTGGATATGTCGATCTGCAAGATCGCTCAAATGCGGAAGTTTTACTGCGTTTGATCGGCAAAAAGGCGGTCATTATGCTTGGAAACAAGAGCAATGCGAGCGATCTGCAAAAAATTCAAAAAGAGGTGCAGGAGCGTTATCTGATAAATTTTTCTATTTTTCAAAGCCTGCCAGATTTTTGGGGATTAAAGCAAAATTTTCCTATCATGCCGCTTGATAAACTTGACGAGAGAGCTACCCTACCCGCATCTATTTGGGATATTACGTGCGATAGCGACGGCGAGATAAGCTATAACGACGAAACCAATCCTTTGCTGCTTCACGACGTAGATGTCGAAAAAGAGGAGTATTTTTTGGGCTTTTTTCTAGTCGGCGCCTATCAGGAGGTTCTCGGAATGAAACACAATCTTTTCACTCATCCGACCGAGGCTACCATAGAAATAACGGCGCAAGGTTATGAAGTGAAAGATCTGATCGAAAGTCAATCGATACTAGATATAATGGAAGATATGGACTACGATATTTACGAGATACAAGATACTTTAAACGAACGCCTTGAAAAATCCAAACTGATAAGCGACACTCAAAAGAAACAAGTTTTGGGCGAACTTTATCTATTCTTAAACGACAATAGTTATTTAAAAACGATAAATTGATTACATATCGAAACATGTATGCAAAAAACGGCGCCGAATTTAAAATTTCGGCGTCGCTTCCAGCTTGATTATTATAAAATTACTAAAAATTTTACAAAGGAAAATAGATGGTTCTAGCAAAAAGAACGCAAACTTTGAGCGAATCTCTAACGATTGCCATTAGCTCAAAAGCCAAAGAGATGAAAGCCGCAGGGATTGACGTTATCAGTCTTTCGGCGGGCGAGCCCGATTTTGATACGCCCGTTATCATAAAAAACGCAGTTAAAGAGGCTCTTGATAAAGGATGCAACAAATATACGCCCGTTCCCGGCACTCCTGATGTTTTAAAGGCGATTGCGACAAAATTAAAACGCGACAATAATCTAAACTACGAGCCGAGCCAAATCATTACGAACGTCGGCGCAAAACATTCGCTATTTAACGTATTTCAGGCACTTATTGACGAAGGTGATGAGGTTATTATCCCCGCTCCTTACTGGGTGAGCTATCTGGAGATCGTTAAACTTTGCGGAGGCGTTCCCGTTTTTATACAAACCGATGAAAGCACGAATTTTAAAATTACACCGGAGCGGCTAAAAAAAGCTATAACGAAACGCACTAAAATGTTTTCTATAAATCATCCGACAAATCCGACCGGAGCGCTTTATTCGCGTGAAGAGATAGCGGCTATCGGCGAGATTTTAAAAGATACGGACATTGTTGTCGCAAGCGATGAAATTTACGAAAAAATCGTCTTTGATAAAGAATTCGTATCGGTAGGTTCCGTTAGCGAAGACCTATTTAAACGAACTGTTACCATTAACGGACTAAGTAAATGCGGTGCGATGCCCGGTTGGCGTTTTGGCTATATGGCGAGCCCTATGAACGAGCTGAACGCGGCGGTAAAAAAACTTCAAAGCCAAAGCACGAGCAATATCAGCTCTATCGTGCAAGCAGGCGCTATTTTGTCGCTTTTGGGACAAACTGACGCCGATATAGAGATGATGAGAAAAGAATTTCAAAGAAGGCGCGACTTAGCGGTCACAATGATAAACAATATCGACGGACTTAGCGTGAGCTCTCCGGACGGCGCATTTTATCTATTTGTAAATTGCAAACGCGTCGATAGCGATTCTATGAGATTTTGTGATAGATTACTGCAATACGGTAAAGTTGCTACGGTTCCCGGAGTCGGATTCGGAATGGACGGATATTTTAGACTATCTTTTGCGACGGATATCGAAAGCATCAAAAAGGCTATAAAGCGTATCGGAGAATTCGTAAAAGGGTATAAAATTTAATGTTTGACGTGAATTTAAACGGTAAAATTTTAAATCTAAAAAACGATGTAAGCGTAAAGGATTTTTTGCTTTCTCAAGGCTTTGAGTTAGAATTTATCGCCGTTGAAAGAGACGGTGAAATTTTAGCCAAAGACAGTTGGCAAGATACGATGATGAGCGAAGGTAAGCGATACGAGATCGTTGAATTTGTAGGTGGCGGATGATAAAAAATATAACTATAAACGGTAAAAATTTTACTGTTTTTGCCGATGAGCTTGAGGGCTTGAAACGTGAAATTTTCGATAATAAAGATAGTGAAATTTTTAAATTTTTAACTAAATTTAATGCTAACGAGCCGGATATTTTTATAATAGACGGTTTTGCGACAAAAGAAAATTTGCCTATCAATAACGGCACAAACGTAGTATTTATAAAGCGCGGCGTCATGCCTGAACTTGAAATTTTAAAAAGCATGATAGCCGCACGAAATACGCCCGAACTAAACAAGGCTTTACAAAGCGCTTGCATAGGAGTCGCCGGACTTGGAGGGCTTGGCTCAAACATAGCGCTTTCGCTTGCTAGAGCGGGAGTCGCAAAGCTAGTTTTGGCTGATTTTGACGTAGTTGAACCAAGCAATTTAAACCGTCAGCAATATTTCGTATCTCACATCGGTATGAAAAAAACCGAAGCCCTGAAGGATTTGATCTCGCAAGTAAATCCTTTCGTTGAAGTTATTGTTCACGACGTTTTTTTAGATAGCTTTAACGTTGCTAAAATTTTCTCGCCCTGCTCTATCGTTTGCGAAGCGTTCGACAACGTAGCGGGCAAAACGATGATGGTCAATGAAGCGGGCGTAAGCTTAAAGGATAAACAAATCATTTCCGCGTCGGGCATGGCGGGACACTTTAGCTCAAACTTGATAAAGACGATAAAATTCGCTAAAAACGTTCATATTTGCGGCGATCTCATAAATGCCGCAAAAGTCGGTCAAGGTCTAATGGCGCCGCGTGTAGCGATCTGTGCAAACCATGAGGCAAATTTGGTTATTCGACTGCTAATGGGACTTGAAGCGTAAAAATTATAGCCTCAACGCACTTTAATTTCTGATAAAAACGGTTTTAACCCATGATTTTATAGATGAAAAAATCGTTTCAAAATTTAAGAAAAGAAAAAATTCATGAAATTTTAGAGGCTGACATAGTCAAATAAAGTCTTAAAGCAAGATAAGACATCGGTATTTTGGCTCTGCTTCATCTGAATTGATTTTATACTAATAAGCTAATGAATATGTTATCAACAAAATAATAAATGTGTAAAGCATTTAAAATTTCAAAAGCTAAATTTCTAAAATTTTACTACTAGACATTCTTCTAAAAGACGAGCTAAACGAAAAAGTAATTGTGGACATAATAAATACCGATTTGACAGGGTTGAAATAGAGCCGTATTTAAATCAACTTTCTCTTATTCTTAAATTTTAAAAATATTTTCATATTATTTGACTATGATTGAGCGCAGACGATTGCTTGTATCTTGGAGTATTTTATTTTAGAGTAAAACATCGTAAAAAATAATTTATAAACAGTCTTAAGCTAAGAATAATAAAATTAAAGGTATCAAAAAAATTGAAAGAAATAGAATTTAGATATAATAAACAAATTTATATTCTTTACCTGCAACCGTTAGCGTAGCTAATTTTTAAATCGATAAAAGAAAAGTCAGTTTGGTATGTAGGTAAAATTTAAAGGCAAATTTATGAATGATAGTTTTAAACTAGCCGATAAGGAATTTCACAGCCGCTTTATTCTAGGCTCCGGAAAATACTCTCACGAGTTAATATCCTCCGCCGTTAGCGAAGCCGGTGCGCAAATAATTACTCTCGCACTAAGACGCGTAAATGAAAGTAAGGATAGAAATATCCTTGATTTTATCCCAAAGGGCGTAACCTTGTTGCCTAATACAAGCGGAGCGAGAAATGCCGATGAAGCCGTCAGGATAGCAAGGCTGGCGCGCGAGCTGGGATGCGGAAATTTTATCAAAATAGAGATCATTACGGATACGAAATTCTTATTTCCGAACAACAACGAAACCGTCAAAGCTACGAAAATTTTGACCGACGAAGGCTTTATAGTTATGCCGTATATGTTCCCCGATCTAAACGTTGCGCGCGAACTTTTAAATGCAGGCGCCGCTTGCGTTATGCCGCTTGCCGCGCCTATCGGCTCAAATCAAGGGCTGGTTTTTAAAAATATAATCGAAATTTTGATAAACGAGCTTGACGCACCGATTATCATTGACGCCGGTATAGGCAGACCCTCTCAAGCATGTGAAGCTATGGAGCTTGGAGCGGCGGCAATAATGGCAAATACCGCGATTGCTACGGCAAAAGATATACCGATGATGGCGCGCGCTTTCGGCGAAGCGATAAAGGCGGGCAGAAGCGCGTATTTAGCGGGACTAGGTCGCGTTAAAACAAGCGCTCAAGCCAGCTCGCCGCTTACCGGATTTTTAAATGAAATTTAACAAACCCGATCATATGAAGCTCCTAGCCCACATGCAAGACGTGGGCGATGAGATAATGAATGAAATTTTAAGGCAAAGAGCGGAATTTCGTCCCGAAATTTATACCAAAAACGACGTTGAAGCAGCGCTTGGGGCTAAGATTTGCACGCTTGAAAATTTTAAAGCTATTATAAGCCGTGTCGCCGGAGATTTTATCGAGCAAATGGCGCAAGTTAGCATGAAAAAAACTCGTGAAAATTTCGGAGCGAATATCAATCTTTTTACGCCGCTTTACATAGCCAATTATTGCGATAATCTATGCGTTTATTGCGGCTTTAACTCACAAAACAAAATAAAACGCGCCAAGCTTAATGATGATGAAATTTTAGGCGAACTGGAACAAATTTCAAAGAGCGGATTGCAAGAAATTTTAATCCTAACCGGCGAAAGTCGGACGAATTCAAGCGTCGAATACATCGCAAAGGCATGTTCGCTGGCAAAGCGTTATTTCAAAGTTGTCGGAGTTGAAATTTACCCGCTAAATTCGGACGAATACGCCCTACTTCACAAAAACGGCGTTGATTACGTTACCGTTTTTCAAGAGACGTATAATCCGTCAAAATACGAGCGCTTGCATTTAGCGGGAAACAAACGTATTTTTCCGTATCGTCTCAACGCTCAGGAGCGTGCTTTAACGGGCGGAATGCGTGGAGTCGGCTTTGCGGCGCTTTTGGGACTTGATGATTTTAGGACGGACGCTTTTTGCACGGGGCTTCACGCAAGCCTTATTCAGAAAAAATATCCGCACGCAGAGATAGCGTTTTCTTGCCCCAGACTACGTCCTATAATAAACAACTCCCGCATAAATCCGAAAGACGTGCGCGAGCGTGAGCTGTTGCAAGTTATCGCCGCGTATAGAATTTTTATCCCGACGGCTAGCATAACGATCTCTACGAGAGAACGAGCGGTTTTTCGCGATAACGCCGTAAAAATAGCCGCAAACAAAATCAGTGCGGGCGTAAATGTCGGCATAGGCGCGCACTCTCAAAATAAAAAAGGCGACGAGCAGTTTGAGATAGAGGATGCGCGCGGGGTAGATGAGATCGCAAAAATGATAAAATCTCAGGGTTTAGAGCCGCTCATGAGCGAATACGTTTATGGTTAAAATTTTAATCATAGCCGCTCCGGAGCTTTGTAACCATGACGTTTTAGAGCGTATACGAACGCTTTGCGAAGTCGGAGTCGACGCTACTTTGCGACGCGCAAACTTTCAACAAGAGCAAGAATTTTATGCAC
>JAJQAF010000039.1 GCA_021203945.1 Campylobacter sp. | reverse complement strand
CCCCTTAGATCTGAACGTATGTAAGGTTGTGATTGTTAGCGGGGTGTGAGGGGGTTAATGAGAGTAAATGGGCATATTTTTAAATTTTTAATTTAAAACAAATATTTAGAGCGCTTATAACGCTCTAAATTTCAAACTCATGAATGAAAGTGATACTCTTCCGGATGATCTAAAGCGTATCTAAATTTATCCATATCTACCTTTTTATCCCAGATGGATACAACCATACAACCGACGGCATTTCCGCAGAGATTGCCTACGGCTCGCATTTCCGACATAAATTTATCTACGCCTAGCAATACGGCTACGGTAACAACCGGTATGCCCGTGCTAGGAAGCGCCGCAAGCGTTCCGGCTAGGACTATAAAGCCTGAGCCCGTTACTCCTACCGCGCCCTTGCTTGTTATCATCAATACGATCAGCACGCTTATAAGGTGCTCAAACGTAAGCGGAATACCAAAGGCTTGCGCCAAAAAAATGATACTCAAACTCAAATAAATATTCGTGCAGTCAAGATTGAAAGAATATCCAGTCGGTATGATGAGTCCTACCGCACCTCTGTTTATGCCGGCGGCTTCCAGCTTTTGCATAAGCGGAGCTAAAGCCGTTTCGCTTGAGCTAGTCGCAAATACGACTAGAACTTCTTTTGATATAAAACGCATAAATTTAAAGATATTAACTTTGGCAAAATAACAAATAACGCCTAGAACGACAAATATAAAAAATAGACATGCAACCGCCATAACGGCTAGAAGCTCTATCATGCCTATTAGCGAGCCGATTCCAAATTTGCCGATAAGATACGCCATAGCCGAAAATGCGGCTACGGGGCTAAAGAGCATAAGCCAAGTAAGCAACTTTAAAACGTAATGTTGGATAAATTCAAGCGGTCTTAAGCAGGCTTTTTTGTGTTCGTTGCTTAAAAACGACAGTATTATCGCGACGATAAGCGCCATAAATAAAACCTGAAGCGTATTTGAATGGATAAAAGGGCTGATCGGATCGCTAGGAACGGCGCTTTTTAGAATGCTCCACATTGAGCCTATATCTCGATCTACGTGCGTATATTTTTCTACGCTACTAGGGTCAAGCTGCGTATAGTCTAGATGCATTCCGTGTCCCGGCTTTAGAACTTCGCCGAATATAATTCCAACCGCAAGCGCTAGCGTGCTTACTACTTCAAAATAAATAAAAGCCTTAAAACCGATACTGCCTAAATCTTTAAGGCTTTCAAGCCCGACGATACCCGAAACTATCGTTAAAAATATGATAGGTCCGATCAAAATTTTAAGCGCTTTAATGAAATAATCTATGCCGGGCTTGCTGGCTACGCCTAGCTCCGGCGAGAGTATGCCTACCGCTACGCCGCCTATTATGCCTAATATTACCCAAAATGCTAAATTCGTAACTAATTTTAGCATCGGACTTTTTTGCGCTTTTGTATTTGTCACAATATTATCCTTTATAAGGTTTCTTTTATGCTTGCGGATATGATTTTATCGCCTTGTCTTATGCTATCTAAAACTTTTAAGCTATTTTCATCAACGCATTTGCCGAATATCGTATGAACGCCGTCCAAGTGGGGTTGAGCTCTATGACATATAAAAAACTGCGAACCGCCGGTATCGCGCCCCGCATGTGCCATAGATAGGCTTCCGCGCTCATGTTTTACATTTTGATCGTCGCATTCGCATTTTATGCGCCAACCCGGACCTCCCGTGCCTGTTCCGTTCGGGCAGCCGCCTTGGATTACGAAATTCGGTATTACTCGGTGAAAATTTAGCCCGTTATAAAAGCCGTCGCTAACTAATTGTACGAAATTCGCTACGGTTTGAGGCGCTTCATCGGCAAACAATTCAAGCTTTATGTCACCTTTTTCCGTGATAAAAACAGCAAATTTTGCCTTTTTTAACTCATCTAAATTCACATCGTAAATTTTTAATTCTTCAAAACGCATATTTTTCCTTTAAAATTTTATTCTATATTCGTATAAACGGCTTGTACGTCGTCATCGTCTTCTAATTTGTCAAGTAACCTTTCAACGTCTTGCATTTGCTCTTCGCTAAGAACGATTGTGGAATTGGGAATATATTGAAGCGTGGCTTTTTTGAGTTCTAAAGCCAGCTTTTCAATCCCTTCGTGGAGAGTTCCGAAGCTTGTGTAATCTCCGTAAATATAAAGTATTTCGTCTTCAAGCTCAATATCCGTCAGTCCGAAATCAATCAGCTCCAATTCGATTTCTTCCATATCCAAGCTCGGTTTAGCCACCTCAAAAACGCTTTTGCGCGAAAACATAAAGCTAAGACTTCCGCTCGGTAAAACCTCTCCGCCGTTTTTACTAAAAATAGCTTTAACGTTTGCGACCGTTCTAGTCGGATTGTCCGTCGCGCATTCGGCTATGATTTGAACTCCGTGAGCGGCTTTGCCGTCGTAAAATATAGTTTTGATATCGGAGCCGTCTTTTCCGTTTGCCCTTTTTATAGCCGCGTCAATATTGTCTTTGGGCATATTTTCTGCTTTTGCCGCAGCTATGGCGGCACGAAGTTTCGGGTTCATGTCGGGCTCTATCCCGCCTTCTTTCGCCGCAACGGTTATGGCTTTTGAAAGCTTAGGAAAGACCTTGCTCATCTTATCCCAGCGCGCTTCTTTCGCTGCTCGTCTATATTCAAATGCTCGTCCCATAATATTCCTTAATTAAATTTTCGGTAAATTATAGCTAAAAAGATATAAATTTTTTTAAAAACAGCGCTACAATCATCAAGATTTAAGTATTTGCATTAATGAATAAAATATACCGTTTGGCAAAAATTTACGTTTTTGGCTTTATAATGTAATCCATGATAACAAGAGCTCAAAAACAAGATGCGATCGAATGTATAAAATTATTAAACCTAGCCATGGAAGATGTGGCGTTTAGGCTAAGCGGCACCGACGATAGGGCAAAAAGCGATGAAATTTTATGTTCGTTTTTTCAAAATTCGACTAGTAGGTTAAGCTATAACAATATATACGTTTTTAAAATTTCAAAACGTATAGTCGGCGCTATGTGCGTTTATTACGGCGGTCATTTACAAACGCTAGACAGACCTATTTCGGAGCATTTAAAGACGATCGGTAAAGATTCAAACCTTGATAGGGAATGCTTTGAAGACGAGTTTTATATTGATAGTATCGCCGTAGATGAAGAATTTCGAGGGCGAGGCATAGCAAGCGGGCTAATACAACACGCTTTTGGCATTGCAAAACAAAACGGCTTTAAAAAAGTTTCGTTAATAGTAGATGAAAAAAAGCCTGAAATTCAGGCGTTTTATGAAAGTTTAGGTTTTAAATTCAATACTAAATTGGTTGTAAATTTTCATAATTACAACCATATGCTAAAGGATATATTATGAAAAAGTTTGAGGTTGCAAATATCCACTGCGAAAACTGTGCAAATACTATAAAAAATGCGCTTAAAGACGATTTCGGAGAAATTTGCGTCGATCTAAATTGCGAACCGAAAATAGTTAGTGCGGACATAAAGGACACTGACGTAAATAGGTTTAAAACAGAGCTTGAAGATTTGGGATTTGAGGTCCTGCAAGAGGTTTGAGATGTCTCAAAATATCAAGTTAAATATCGTAGGAATGAGTTGCGTAAATTGCTCAAATTCCATCGAAAAAGTCGCTAAAAAGCTTGACGGTGTGCTTGAAGCCCACGTAAATTTTGCCAACGCTACTGGCGAATTCGTCCTACGCGATGAGAAAGTGCGTGAAATTTTAGAACAAAAGATAAAGAAACTAGGTTTTGGCGTTATTGCGAATATTGATGAATTTGAGCAAAAACGCACCGAACATATGGTCGGTATGAGAAATAAATTTTTATTTGCCTTGACGATGAGCGTGCTTATTACGGGACTTGAAATTTTCGGACAAAGAGGCATTATAAACGATTTTTTAATGTTGTCTTTTGCTATATCGGCGCTGGTTTTTAGCGGTCGGGATTTTTTTACTCACGCTTACTCGGCGATAAAAAACAAAAACTACGACATGAACGTGCTTGTAGCATTAGGAACCGGTAGCGCGTTTGTGTATTCGCTTTTTGTATTTTTGTTTCCAAACGCCGTTCCCGGCGATCTTAGGAATATGTATGTGTCAAGTTCCGCGATGATAATAACTTTTGTGCTGCTCGGCAAATATTTAGAAGAGCGCTCAAAGGCTAAAGCCGGCGATTATCTTAAAACTTTACTTAAAATTTCGCCAAAAACCGCTATTGTTATAAAACCCGACGGACAAAATGCGGAAGTCGATATAGAGGAGCTTAAATTAGGAGATATAGTCGTTGTCAAAAACGGCTACAATGTTCCTTGTGACGGAGTTATCGTGCAAGGCGGAGCGGAAATAGACACATCCGCGCTTACGGGCGAGAGTTTGCCGGTTTATAAACAAGTCGGCGATAGGGTTTTTGCCGGAACTTTGAATACAAACGGCTATCTAAGCGTTAGAGTGAGTAAAAATTCCAACCAAACCTTGCTATCTCAAATTTTGACCTTACTCAACGACGCAGGTGCAAAAAAAATGCCTATTAGCCGTTTTGCCGATAGAGTGGCGAATATATTCGTACCAAGCGTAATCGTTATCGCGCTTATTACGTTTTTCGTTTGGATGGTTTTTGGCGGAAATTTCGCTTATGCGGTTTCAAGCGCGATTTGCGTGCTGATAATATCATGCCCTTGCGCACTCGGACTTGCCACTCCGATCGCTATTATTACGTCGTTAGCCAGAGGCGCTAAAGATGGAATTTTAGTTAAAAATCCCGAAGTAATTGAACTGATGAAAGATATAAAATTTATAGCTTTTGATAAAACCGGCACGCTTAGCGAGGGTAAAATCAGCGTTAAAAGCTCCGAACTAAGCGATGAGGATTTACGCCTTATAGCCTCCGTTGAAGCGCTTAGCGAGCATCCTATTTCTAAAGCTGTCGTAAAATTTGCCGAGCGAGGCTGTTTAAAACTCCTAAAACTTAGCGGAAAATTTGAAAATATCGTAGGTTTCGGCGTTGTTTATGAAGATGAAATGAGTAAAATAATCATCGGAAACGAAAACTTGCTTTCTAAAAATGACATAGCCGTAAACGATAAAATTTTAGACGCCTCAAACGACGGAAACGGAGTGATACTTTGTGCGATAAACGGAAAATTTGCGGGCGCTATTTATCTTAGCGACGAGTTGAAAAGCGATGCGAAAGAGACGATAAACGAACTGAGATTTATGGGCGTTCAAAGCGTTATTTTATCAGGCGATAACGAAAAAGTCGTTTCTCGTTTCGCAAACGAGCTTGCGGTAGATAAATTTTACGCCAATATGCTTCCAACCGATAAATTTGAAAAAATTAAAGAACTTAATGCTAAAGGCGGGGTGATGTTCGTCGGCGACGGTATAAACGATTCGCCGTCGCTTAAAGAAGCGGACGTGGGCGTAGCGATGAATTCGGGTTCGGATATTGCAAAAGGTGCGGGCGATATAGTTCTTATAAAGAACGATCTAAAAAGCGTAACCGCCATATTAAAGCTTGGTAAAAATACGATGAGAACGATAAAAGAGAATCTTTTTTGGGCTTTTGTGTATAATGCCGTTTGTATCCCGATAGCCGCAGGCATACTTTATCCGATTTTCGGTATATTACTGAGCCCGGTATACGGTGCGATTGCGATGTGTTTTAGCTCGGTTACGGTCGTGTTGAATTCACTTAGACTTAGATATTTAAAATTTTAAGGATATTTTTTGAGGTTTGGAGAAGTTTATAGCGTGGTAGCGATGGCGCTTGCCGTGAATTTTCATGAAATTTTGGACGTATCGCATTTTATGCGTATTAAAAAATCAAACGGCTGGATAGTTCGGAATAAAACGCCGTTAAACTTACGCGGAAGCGAACTTTACGCTAAATTTTTAAAAGAGGAAAGTAGTGCGGCGCTTTGCGACGATTTTGTGCTTTTAAAACCTAAATTTTTAGCTAGTTACTATTTTTTAGATGCTAAAGACGCTCTTAAAAAATTTTATAAAAGTATAAAATTTGAGCCTAAAATGGGCGAAATAGATAGCATTTCAAACCAATTACTTCTAATCGCCGCCATATTAAAAAATGAAGCGAATAAAAATTCCCAGCGCCTTTTAGCCACTGTTGCAACGGCTTATTTTTTGCCTTATGCCGATAAACTCGCCAAAGATGTTCAAGAGTGCTCAAATAGTAGCTTTTATAAGTCTATGGGATATTTTTTAGAGGATTTTTGTCTTGCGCTCAATGCGATGATCGGTGCGAAGCAAAAAATGATCGTTAAGCCTCTAAAATTTCAGAAATTTTAGTTTTTACGCTTAAAATATTAGTCTCGATATCGGCTTGAGCGATATTGAGATGTTGAAGCGTTTGCACGGAATTTTTATCGTTTAAATTTTCTACGTTTGATATTTGATGCGCTATTTGCGTCCTTTTATCTTGCAACGTTTGTAAATTTTCTTTTAGCTCGGATTCGTTTGACTTTTTGATTACGGTATCCTTTATCGCCTTATCGTCCTGAACTTCGCGCACGATCTCTTTTTTGTCGGTGTCGGAAGAGACTAAGATATTCGTCTGCGAGCTAGCGTGTGATACCGACGTATAACCCTCGTATGACATATTAATTTGCATGCGTTATCCTTTCTATGAGATGCCTTATAATTCACATCGGCAAATTTGCAAAATACTAAAGTGTCAATAAATAGCCTTACCCGCTTTTGGCGCTAAATTTAGCTTATGCATGCATTTTTAGCATTTAAAATTAGCAAGAGATTTAAATTAATATCTAAATTTTGCGCGATTTTAGGCTAAATTTTATAAAATATGCCAAATTTAAAAGGAAAAATTATGAAAAAAATGTGGTCGGGTAGATTTAGCAGCGAAAGTAGCGAGCTTTTAGAGGAGTTTAACGCCTCAATTCATTTTGATAAAATTTTATACAAAGAAGATATCTCGTGCAGTAAGGCGAATGAAAAAATGCTCTGCGTTTGCGGGATTTTAAAGCACGATGAAGCCGAAGCGATTATAAATGGGCTTAGCGCGGTTTTAGCCGAGATAAAAAGAGGAAAATTTGAGTTTAAAACCGAAGACGAAGACATTCATATGGCTGTTGAAAAGCGGCTTAGCGAGCTTATCGGCGCGGAGCTTGGCGGAAGACTTCATACGGCGCGGAGCAGAAACGATCAGGTTGCGATTGATTTTCGTCTTTACGTTTTGCGCAAAAATCGTGATATTTCAAATTTAATTTA
>JAJQAF010000019.1 GCA_021203945.1 Campylobacter sp. | reverse complement strand
GCTTTTTCTTTTAAGTAGCAGTATTCGAACAAAATTAAAAACCGTATCAAATAACAAAATCTATTTAAATACCAATAATATAAAAAATTAAAAAGCAGGATGGAGCTATAAAAATATTTATAGCTCCGGAAAAAATAAATTAAAATTTCCAAGCGAACGTCATCTGAACAAAAGGAACGTCCAGCTCGTAATTACCCCGTTGATAGGCATTATCTACGCTTCTTTTATTGCGGTGCATATCTCCTATGCTCATATCGATTTTAAAGCCGTCTTTATGGTATCCAAAACCCATAGCTATAGTTTGATTATCGCCGTCGGGTAAATCCGGACCAACGACCTCATCCGGCACCGGGGTCTCTTCGTATGCATAACCGAAGCGTAGATCAAAGTTGTTGTTTAACGCATATTGCACGCCGAATCTAACTCCCCAAGTATCGTCCCAGGCTTGATTTGCAAAATTTTTGTAACTGCTAAATTCCGTCCTTACAACATCCGTTTCGATAGTCCAACGATCGGTAGGTTTATATGCCAGACCTACGACGTAAGCGGCTGGTAAATTCGGCTTGCTGCTCATATGCATCTTGCCTACGCCTTGTAAATAAACATCCCCGGACAAATCTAATTTTACTTTAGAACGATACGTAGCTCCTAATGATAAATACTCCGTAATATCCCATTTTAAACCTAAATTATACCCCCATCCGCCGCCTTCCAGCTCGGCTCTGGTATGCGTGCCGAAAGATGAATTTGACGTAAATTCTGTTGAAGCAAACGCATATGTATAATTAACTCCGGCTGCGATAGATAGTCCGATATCGTCAAATTTATATGCGATATTCGGATTTATCGTTATCGGAAGCATATTGTTTTCGTATATGATATTTGATAGCGCATCGGTTGTATGCCACTGAACGCTGAGCGGATAAGAGGCATTGACCGCAAAACCAAAATACCAATTATCGTTTATTTGTTGTGTTAGATAGATATGCGGAGCTACCAAAACCTGCGTTCTAGCGTCTTCGCTAAATGAGCCGTTCGTGCTTCCCACTCTATCGCCTCTAAATTTCCAAGCCGTTTGATACGCCATAATTAGACCCGTGCTAAACTGAGTTCCGCTTAGTTGCGTAATGCCCGCCGGGTTATAATAGTTTGCACTAGGATCGTCAGCCTGAGCAACAAAGGCATCAGCCATCGCCGAAGCTTTAGCACCTTGATACGTAACTACAAAACCGTTTGTGGCATACAAAGACGATGCCGCAACTAAAGACAATAATGTAAGTCTTTTGAAATACATGATAACCTTCCTTTATAGAAAATAAAAACTTTAATGTAATTATAAAAATAAAGTGTTTGGATAATGTCTCGCAAAAGGTAGAAAAATTTTAAAGATTGTCTCTTAATTGCTTAAAGCGTATTGGGTAATACTATGCTAAAACAGGCTCCATAAGCGGAATTGCTCGCATAAATCGCGCCTTGACAGTGGTTTTGTATAATAGTTTTAGACATATATAATCCTATGCCGGTTCCGTCGGATTTAGTTTTAGTGGAGAAATACGGATCAAAAATGTGCGGCAAAATATCTTGCGCTATACCTCCCGCGTTATCTTTTATATCTATATAAATTTTACCCTTTTTAAACGAAGTCGAAATTTTTATAAAAGGCTCTTTTATGCTATTTGCCAGCAATGCGTCTTCGGCATTTTTGATTATATTTAACAACGCATGTCCAAGCTCAAATTTATAACTAAATATTTCTTTTTGGCTTTCATATTGTGTTTGCACGCATATGCCTTTGCTGTTAAGGATGGGCAAAATGATCTTTAACATATCGTCTATAACGTTTTCTATTATAAAATTCTCTTTTTTGTTGCTTGATTTAAAGAAATTTCTAAAATCGCTAATAGTTCTAGACAAATACATGGCACAATCTTCTATTTGCTTAATCTCGTCTAAAAATTCGCCGTTATCTCTATCCTCTAACATCAACTTTCCGGTAAGAAAACCCGTAGTTGCAGAGATTGCGGCTAGAGGCTGACGCCACTGATGGGCTATCATATTTAGCATTTCGCCCATTTGAGCCAGACGAGACTGATATTGAAGTTGTTTTTCTTTTTCTCTTAAAATTTCAAGCTGCCGTTTGACTTCGTCATTTAAATGTTTGTTTAGCTCGCGAATCTTATTCTCGTTTTCAATCTGTTCCGTGATATCCGTAAGAGTCCAAGTCGTCTCTCTTGCCTCCTTAACGAGATCTGCGGATATACGCAACCAAATATGATTGCCGTTTTTATGCTTAAATTCATAAACAAGCAAGGTAGTACTATATTGATCTATATCGTCCTTTGCTTTTTTATAAAATTTTTGATAACTTTTATCGTTTATGTGTAAAATTTTAACGCTTTGACCTATGAGTTCATCATACCCATATCCGAAAATTTTACAAAACATATCGTTTGCGTCAAGGATAATATTGTCTTTATCCACGATAAACATCGCTATAAACGAACGTTTAAATATAACCGGAAATTCTTTTGAAAGTCTTAGAAGCGCTAATGTCGCCATTTTAAACGATACCCCTCGCCGTAAATATTTTGTATGAGCTGAGTGCCTATTTTTGCATTTAGTCTGGACAATAAATTCCTTACTCGCCTATTGTCGCTATAATCATCGTCAAATACCGCTATTTCAATATCTTCACTGCTAAAAACTCTACTTTTTGAGCTGGTTAATAGATCAAAAAGAGCTATTTCGTGCTTGGAAAGCACTATTTCCATACTATTTTTACATAGACTTTGGGTTTTTGCATCCCAATAAAAACCGTCTATAAGCTCTAATTTTGAAAATTTATCTTGCAAATTCGTTCCCAAGCGATTTTGATCGTATAGTTTCTTAAGCAGATCGTAAATCTCTTCCAATTTAAACGGTTTTAACAGATAGCCGACAACTCCGTTTCTTATAGTTTGCAAGAAATATTCGGGATGATCGTATGCGGAAAATACTATGACAGGAACGAATGAATTTATTTTTCGTATTTCATCTATCATCGCTAGTCCGTCCATATTAGGCATATTAATATCGGTAAATACAATATCTATCTTCTCGCGTTTAAAAATTTTCAATCCCTCTTGACCGTCGCCGGCTACAAATATATCTTTAAAATAAATTTTCATCAGTTTTAAAGTCTGCTCTCTAACGCCCGTCTCGTCTTCCACGTAAAGCACTTTAAAATCTTTATAATGCTCTATAATATTGCGCAACGCATCTTTATCCACATTAGCCTCCTCGCAAACCGCGAGAATATTATAGCCTTAAATTTTATAAGCTACAATTAAGCGACATTCTTATTAAAAAATTTTGATTTCGCAAAGACAATTGCAAAACACTTTTTTCTTACAATTACATTTGAAATATAAGTTTTATAAAAGGAGAAATTTATGAAAGAGAACAAAACTTTTAAAGAGTTGTGTTGGAGCACAAAAATACGCAAATTTACTACAACGCTCGTTTTGTTATTGCTTGCTTTTACTTGCTATAACGCATTTATTTTGCCGTATGCCTACACTTGGGGTGCAAACAAGCAAGAGATAAATATGCAACTTCACGGCGATAAATATGTCCCTGACGAACCAAGCTGGCAGGTAATGACAAACGCCATTACTATAAACGCACCTGTTGAAACCGTGTTTAAATACTTCGTGCAAATGGGGCAAGATAAAGGCGGATTTTATAGCTTTGACTGGCTTGAAAGATTATTTGGATTTGAAATTTACAATACTTACATCATTAAGCCGCAATGGCAAAATTTACAAGCGGGAGATTTTGTAACCTTTCATCCGTCCGGTATGGGTATGAGAGTGCAAGAGTTTGAGCCGAACGATCATATAACGCTCGTTACTAACGGACTTGTAAGGGATTTTAGGCTACCTGAGGGCAAATGGGAGATGTTTTTGGATTTTGCATTTGATAAAGACAAAGGCGAATACGCCGCTTGGAATTGGGATTTTAATTTCATACCTCTTGAAAACGGCACGAAAACTCGCGTCCTTATACGTTGGAAAGTAAAAACTCAAGGAGGCGCCGTAAAAACATTTTTGGCAAAGCACTTTTTCTCGTTGCCGTCTTGCATTATGAATATAGAGATGTTAAAACGAGTTAAGGCTTTGTCCGAAGGAACGTATAAATTTTAAAAGGATTTAAAATGCAAGGTGATATTAAACCTCCGTTTAAGCCGCGAAGCGCCGTTTTTGGCATAAACGACTGGATAAAAAGCAAAACTGCAAAAGACGCAAAGTCACAAAAATTCGGCGTTATGTTTTTCAAAAGTATAATTTTTGCGGCTCCGTATGTAAAAACGCCGCTTGTAGGCAATGCCATTTTAAAAGTCGCTAAAATGGGTGACAAGCGCCATACGGCAGGATTTTCAATGCCGTTAAATATTGATTTAAAGGATAGTTTGGAGCAAAAGACTTTGCCCTTGGAGCTGCTAACAAAGGTCGTAACGCAAGCTAGTTATAGAGCCATCATAAAAACATGTATGTGTAGGGAAACGTTTAAATGCCGCTCTTATCCGACCGACTTTGGCTGCTTGTTTATAGGAGAGGGAGCGAGGGCGGTTGTGCAAAACGGCATAGCCTATGAAGCCGGCTTGGAGGAATGCTTAAAACATATACGAAAAAGCATTGAACTAAAACTGGCGGCAAAAGCGTTTTGGGTTGAGGTCGAAGAATATGTTTGGGGCGTAAAAGATAAAGATATGCAAAAATTTTTAGAAATTTGCTTTTGCTGTCCTTGCTGCTGTGCGGCGTTTAAATTTTCCAAACGTTCCGACACGCATATGCTGGTTCAATCGTCAGGATGGCTGGCTAAGGTAAATGATGAGCTTTGCGTAAAGTGCGGCAAATGCGTAAAAACTTGTCCGACCGAGTGCATAAGCTTGGACGAAAAGATTATTATCGACGATAATTGCTCGGGCTGCGGGCTTTGCATTGATTCATGCGATAAAACGCACGCTTTAAGTATGTTTAACCAAACACCGATGAAAGAAGACGTTAAAGATTACTTTGACGGATTAAATTTGCAACTTTAAACAAAGGATAAAAAATGCAAGAGAAATTTTATGAGACCGTTATCGTTGGAGGCGGTTTGGCAGGAATATTTTGTGCGAGAAAGCTTAAAGAAGCCGGACGCGAGTTTATGCTAATAAGCGATAACATCGGCGGAAGAGTAAAATACGTTGAAAGCGTGGAGATGAATTTTGGCGGCGTGTTTTACTTTGAAAACTATCATCACGTGCGTCAGCTTTTAATACCCGGCCCAAAGCTTATACAATCACCAAAGCAAATTATGCTTCATACGAGTAAAGACGAGTATTTTCCGCTGGTTAGTTTTAGAATGCTGAAAAACGTGTGTCAACTTTATAAATTTAAAAAATTTATGAAAAAATTTATAAATCATTATGAAATTTACAAAAAAAATTGCGAAACTATGCAGGTAAAAGACGCCCTTAAAACAGATCCTTTTATGAACGATCTATTTTACAAAAGCGCTCCTGAGATCATAAACGAGCTTGGCATAAACGATGTCTGCAAGGATTTGGTCTCTAAATTTGCCTTTGGTTGCACGGGCTCAAAGGTAAATTTGCTTACCGCGCTTGATTATCTAAACTGCGTTCAAGGGCTTGTTATGCCTATTTATCAGTTTAAATTTGACGCGAACGCCGTGCAAAAGGATATCGGAAACGTAACGATAAGCTCGGTGATTAGCGTTGAAAAACAAAGCGCGAACGACTACGTTATAAAAACCGATAAAGATGAAATTTTCAGAGCTAAAAACGTGGTTATGGCAACGCCCGCCGGAGTAACCAAAAAGCTTTTAAATTTGCCGAAAATCAGGAGCGCTTCGGTGCTTTACGCATATCTTGTAAAAGGCGAGATAAAGGAAAAATATTCGCATAATGATTTGCATATTTTTAGCGACGACATACCGATAATATTCATCTCACGCCGACTAAACAAAGCCGGTGAATACGAAGTATTTTCAAACGAAGAGTTAAATTTTAGCGAGTATTTCGACAAGTATGAGATAATGCACCAAGAATACTGGGGCGAGGCGCTTTATACTTATCCGGCGATCGTTTTAGATCAAGATATGGGAGACGGACTGTATATGGCAGGCGATCATAACGGACTTGGTATGGAGCCTGCGGCGATCTCGGGTATCTGGGCGGCAAATGAGATAATCAAGCGATAATTATGCATGAAGTCGGTCTTGCAAGGCATATCATCGCACTTTGCGAAGAGCACGCAAAGACAAAAAACGCGACTAGAATAACAAGATTAGATTTAACGCTTGGAAAATTTTCAGGCGTTATCTATGAATCTTTGATGTTTGCATTTAGCGTAGCGTGCAAAGGCACTATGCTTGAAAATGCCGAGATTTGCGTGCAAAACGTTGAGGCGCTAGGCAAATGCCTTAAATGCTCTCATACGTATGAGCTTTTAAATATTTACGATATTTGCCCGAAATGCGGCGCTTCAAACCCTGCAATATTGCAAGGGCGAGAGTTTAAAATCGTTTCTATTAATATAATATAAAGGAAAAAAATGTGCGATACCTGCGGCTGCGATAGCAAAAACGGCGTAAAAATAACAAATTTAAGCGGAGTAAAATTTCACGCCCACGATCATCATAACGAGCATGAAAAAAGCGTTGATATAGAGCAAAAAGTGCTAAATTTCAACGATGAACTGGCGATCAAAAATAGAGAATTTTTCAAACGAAATCAAATCTTGGCTCTAAATTTTGTTAGCTCGCCCGGAGCCGGTAAAACAAGCTTGCTCGTCGATACGATAAATCGGCTGAAAAACGAGATAAATTTTAGCGTTATAGAAGGCGATCAACAAACGTTAAACGACGCCAAAAAGATAGAAGCGACCGGCGCCCAAGCGGTGCAGATAAATACGGGCGACGGTTGCCATCTTGACGCCGATATGATTTTAAGAGCCTGCAAACAGCTTGATATAAAGAACAAAAGCATTTTAGCTATTGAAAATGTGGGGAATTTAGTCTGTCCTGCGATGTTTGATTTGGGAGAGCATAAACGTATAGTCATAGTAAGCGTAACCGAAGGCGAGGATAAACCGCTAAAATATCCTAATATGTTTGCCGGCTCAGACATCTGCGTGATAAGCAAGATCGATTTATTGCCTTATATAAATTTTGATATAAACGAGCTTGAAAAAAACATAAAGCTTGTAAATCCGAATATCCAAATCATAAAATATTGTTTAAGCAAAAACTATGAGTGGATAGAGTATTTACGGGGTAAATTTGCGGAAAATTTTAAAT
>JAJQAF010000200.1 GCA_021203945.1 Campylobacter sp. | reverse complement strand
TGATTTTAAAACAACCTTCGGAGCTTAAAATTTTACTAAAGAGCATAGCCGAGAGAAGAAGATTTTGGCATAAAGGCTAATAAAAATGAGTATAAAAAATACGCAAACGTTTAGCTCTCAAACCGAGCTTTTAAATAAAATGGACGAGTATTTCAAGGCTTACGATAGCGTAACCTTTTACTGCTCCAATCTAAATAAATTTTACCCCTACGACATATTAAGAGGCTCTCTGGGCGACGCGATAATGCAAAAACTATTTTATCTGAGCGAAGATAAATCTATAGATATAGTAACCGGCAGATACGTAGATAAGGATAGCTGGTTAAAAGCCGGTTTAAGCTCATCCGATCCTTTATGTATAAAAGGATACGGCAAAAGCATAAAAGTAAGCGTTAGCGACGAAGATAAAAACCCTATAGACTCTTTTACCAAATCCTTATTGAACCTCGCCAAACAAGCAAAAGCAAATTCTGCGGACAAAGATAAACAACTAAAAACCTATCAAGAAGCCTGCGATATACTCATAGATAATTTCAAAGAGTATAAAGATAAAATTCTTACTATCTTGGATAGGTTAAAAGAGGATATCACCTTGCGCGTGGAGGAGCTTTTAAAAAGCGAAGGGTTTGATAGTATAAAAAACGTTAAAGATGATATAAATCTCGCATTCGAAGAGATAAATAAAAATATAAAGGATAACTCCGAGGACGGCAACGGATATATAATAAAAGAGATTATAAAGGCGATATTCAGCTTTATAGATATAACCGAACCTAAAAAGGCGTTTAGCAAGGCGAACGTTTTAGGAAGCGTCCCCTTTTTATTTCAAACCGGCAAAAACGTATATAGCTTTTTAAACGATAGATGGTTTTACGCTTTCGCCTCTCCCGTGTTAAATTTGCTGATGGGCAAATTCGGCTTTATTTTTAATCTGATAAACCAAAGTTTTATTAGCGATATTATCGTATTTAAATCGGGAGACTGCGGTAGTTTTATAGATTTTTCGGGGTTTGATACGAACGCTAAATTATCATTGGACGGTTATATAAACGCCGATGAATATTTAGGGGTAAGCGGGGATATAAGTTTGGGGCTTGAGACTCTGGATATGCGCTCAAATAAAAGCGGAGCGTTAAAGGGCGGTTTAATCTCCTTATATAAAAACGCCGGCAAAAACGACAATACGAATAGCTTATATAACGCCTTAAAACAAGCCGTGACCTCAGGTAGAGCCAATTTTATCTATATGCAATACCCTTATTTTAACTCTTTTAAACTGGCTAAACTAATATCCGGCAAATCGGACGAAACTAAAGAGGACAACAATAGCGCGGATTTTTCCGATATGCCCAAAAACTATCTTGTAATATCAAACGCTCCGTTAAAAACCAATGCCGCCCTTAGCGAATATATAATCAAAAAGGTCTTTGATTATAAAATAAACGACGAAGAGACAAATAAGCAATTTACATCCTCCAAAGATATAGTTCAGGTAAAAGACTATAGCCAATACGCCATAGACCTAACCGACAAGGACGACGAGGATGCGCTTATGCTAAACCTAAGTCCCTTTATGCGCATAGAAAGCTCTTTGATTACGGATTTTCAAAACGATATTCAAAAGCTGCAAGACGCCCTATACGAACAAGACGGCATCTATGACGTTCAAAAATACGTGGATCTGCAAACAAAAGCCCATGCCGCACAGCAAAATTTAACCCATATGAATTTGTTTTTTAAAACGCCGGACGATATGGAGGAGATCAAACGCAAAGAGGACGAATATATAAAAAAGAGTTTGATGGAATTTGCAAACTTCTTTAAAAGAATTAATGAAAAAAGTATATCCGAAATAGAGGACGGACTCGGAAATACCATAACCGTGCCCTTAAAGCTTGACACCTATACTTATGACTCCGCTAAAGTCATAACTATGCCCCATTCGGCTATAGACGTATTTATGATGATCTTAGCGTTTTATATAATAAAACAGACATACGACGAAAGCATGATAACCCATTCCTCCGAAGGCAGGATAGCGAGGGTTATATTCGGAGAGGGCGATGAGAACCTAATAATAAACGATAACGAGTTTAAGGTATTAAACGGCGACGCATACATACAAACCGACGAGGGCAAAAAGAGAATTTACTTCTTTAAAGATACCAAAAACGCCTCCGGAAATAAAAACGCCGTATGTATAGAGGAACTGGAGGAGAATTTACATAAAAGCTTTACAAGCGAGGATGAGTTTTTATTTAACGACGAAATTTACGACTCTTTTAAAAAGCTGCAGGACGGCTATGGTTTTAGCGGTGATTTGCCCTTGGACGAGAGGGATATTAACGAAGCTTTAGAGCTTGATTATAAATCCTTAAAGCTGGATATAGATAAGCTGCGAAACGATAAAAATATAGATAAAAACGAAGAGGATTATAAACGATATATCGACTTTAGCCTTACTTATATTCTCCAAGATATATTAAAAGCGGTATTTCCCTTTAGCGGATACTTTATGGAGCAAGGATATACCGGCATCCTAAAAAGTGCAGCCAAGGTAATCTTCCAAGAAAACACTCTTAGAGAGGTTATTATGGAGGATATAGGCGTATTAAAGATATTTGAGAAAATTAACAAGGCGAATTTAAACGTAAAGACGGCAGGTAGCGATAAGGAGACAAAACGCTTTAGTAAAAAACTAAAACGAAAGGCGTTTGCCGGCGTATTAAAACGAGAACAAAAGAATTTTATAGTCTATTACTATGATGAAAACGGCAGTAAAAATAATATTAAAAGATTAAACTCCATCCTAAAAAAAGATCCCGGGGCTTTAAACCTGATAAGAAACGACATAAGAGCGTCGGTATTAAAAGACAGTCTAAACTCCGCCTATAAAGCGATCATATCAAGCGGTATAAATTTTTTAATAGATAGCGTATATATTAGCGAATACGAAAAACAAAAGGCTAGATACGAGGAGATAATATATCAAAGATTTACCAACAAATACGACGACCCTTATGCGGTAAAAAATATTTCAAGCAAGCCTTTAAGGTTTGAGGACGATCAAGAGGATTACGATGTTCTCAAACAAACCGATCAATACGTATATTATCCCTTAAACGTGTATTCGTCCTTTACGAGCATAGATCTTAAAAACACCTTCATCGGAGGCAAGCTCTCAAGCGGCGGGCTGGAGCATAATAAATTTATATACTATAATATAAATAACGCCCTTACGACCGCTGCAAGCTCGCTTTCGAAATCTATGCCTTTAAGCAGGATATCGGCATATCTATGCTTGGACGAATTAAGAAACGGTAAAAAAAGAGATTACGAGTTTTTCCATAACCTAAAGGATAAGGACTTTAGTCTAACCCCAAAAGAGTTAAAGATAGCCGATACTCATAGAAAACTGGACATCTGCTTAACAAATCCCGTAGGATTGGAGGAGAGGGCGAGGTTGTATGAGAAGTATAAGCATAACGTAATAGAATACAAAGGGAAAGACATAAATCCTATCAAAGAATACAACAAAGCCATGGATATATTACAAGATTTAAGCGACGGAGTATATGATAGTAACGAAGACGGGGGTAAGGACAGCAAGGTAAGAAGATTGTTAAGGGCTTTGGACACAATAGGCAAAAACAATATCTTAGGCATATACACGGGATGCAAGATAGACGTTAACGAAAAGACGAACAAGGATATACCGCCCAGATTAATAGGTCGCCTGGCGACTACTATTATTATGAAAGACGGATTATATATAGGATAAAGGAGAGAGAGTGTGGTGGTGGAATAAGAATGATACCTATACGGTTATAGCCCCCAACGGAATGGAGGTAAAATTCGATAAAGAAAGCAATTTAATAGTATCGGATAAAATAAATAAAAAGGGACGTAAAAAGTTTTCCAAGGCGGTATTGGACGCCAGGGAAATTTTAGACGGCTCGCCCTATAAGGATTATAAACCCTCGTTTTACGATCCCAATCCGAACGCTTACGGACAGACCGAATATATGCAATTTAAAAAGTGGCTGGATATAACGTATTCGGCTCCTCCTAAAGGAGGCATATCCTCTTGGAGCAAAAAGGAAAAGGCTTATTACGAAAGCTTAAAGGATAAAAGGGACAGATATATATATTTGGTTAAAAGAAGCAATCTGAAAAGCACTATGATAGATATACCCGAGGACGCTATGGTAAGAGCCGATAAGAAAGGAAGGCTTACCAAACCCGAATACGCTCATATATACGATAAGGTGAGTGCAAACGTAAATACTTTTAAGTCCCGTTTGTTTGCGGGAGAGTGGAAGATAAGTGCGGGGATATTGGGAAATAGGGGAGCATTTGCAAACGCTTCTTCCGCCGGCTTTAAGGCAAGGGAGATACAGGCTTTATTCTTATCTGCCCAGCTAGGAAATCTCAGAGCAATAGATACTATGTGTGACTTCTATATATACGGTTCTTATTTTCTAGGGCTGAATGAAAATTTACAAAGATCCATGGAGTTTAAGCAACTATTTAGTCATATACCATCTGTCTTAACTTTGGCAAAAGATAGCGTATTTAGAGATGATCTAACCAAAAAAGAGAAGGAGCTCATTTACGCTTCGCCTCCGTTTGACGAATACGGTATGATACCTTATTTGGACGAGGTGGTGGGAGTGGATTGGGTTATGGATTTTAATCAAGGGGGACTGGTAATGAATCCCTCGGGCTCTTTGCATAGATATTTATATAGTCTGATACGAAAGGGCAAGATATTAGACCCGAGAGACCCAAAGGCGACCGAAGAGACGAGAGAGGAGTTTATGGCTTTAGTTAAAAAAGAGATATTAGAATACGCCGAAATGTTTCACTTAGGAGGATTTCCGGAGGAATTCACCGAAAAAGATATGTCTCTTTACGTAGATTCCACTTTATTGGAGGCAAAAATCATGTCCTTAACTCCTCCCGAGGGTTATCCTAACGCACCTTATTACTATACGCCCGAAGAGTTAAAAAGACTGTATGAATCGGGTAAATTAGACAAAAAGCTAAATCCTACCATACCCGCTATGTATAAGGAAAATTTTCCTAAGGATTTAAAAGAGAAGATAGAAGAGTATGCGTTAAAGCATAATATAACGGATTAGATTGGATAGGTAAGCGGAGACAATGCATATTGTCCGGAGGATGAGAAATAAAAGATAAAGATAAAAAATAATAAAATAAAATAATTATCTAAAATTTTAAAGGAGACGGTATGGAAAGAGTTGAGCAGGCGATTAACGATCTCAAAAACGGCAAAATGGTAGTTATGGTTGATGATGAGGATCGCGAAAATGAGGGTGATTTGGTGTTTGCGGGCGCTTTTAGCGATACGCAAAAGGTAAATTTCGCCATCACGCACGCAAAGGGCGTTTTGTGCCTCGCGGTGAGCGAAGAGATAGCAAAACGGCTTAATTTAAATTTAATGGTTGATAAAAACACCTCTTGTCATGAGACGGCTTTTACGGTTACGATTGACGCAAAGGATACCGCAACGGGCGTTAGCGCATATGAGCGGGATATGACGATTCGTTTGGCAACGGATATTACTTCTAAGCCCGAGGATTTCGTGCGTCCGGGACATATTTTTCCGCTTATAGCCAAAAAAGGCGGGGTTTTAAGTCGCACGGGACACACGGAGGGTTCTGTAGATTTATGCAAATATGCCGGACTTACGCAAGCAGCTGTGATCTGCGAGATCGTAAAAGACGACGGAAATATGGCGAGGCGTGATGATTTGGAGGAATTTTGTAAGAAATTTAACCTAAATATGGTATCCGTTTCGGAGCTTGTTGAATATCGCTTAAAGCACGAAAGCTTGATACGTATAAACTATAAACAAGAGGCTAAAATAGCGGGCTTTGACGCGATAAAATACGAAATCGGCGATCATAAGGGCAACTTGCATTTTGCATACGTATTCGGCGAAATTTCAGCGCGCACAAACGTTAAATTTCATAGGACAACGACCGATATTAATCTGCTCTCGTCGCCTAAATTTCAAGATTTGCTAAAAAGTATCGAGTATCTAAGCAAAAACGGCGGAGTTTTAGCCGTTTTACAAAACGACGATAATTGCGAAACTTCCATTAAAGATTACGGTATCGGCGCGCAAATCTTAAATCATTTCGGTATCAAAGAGATCGAGCTTTTAAGCTCCAGTAAAAATAAAGAATTCGTAGCTCTGGGCGGCTTTGGATTAAATATAGTTTCTTATAAAGGATAAAACTCGTAACTATAGATAATTTGCTTAAATTTAAAGAGTGGAATTTGCAAAGAGTATCTGTTTTTTTAACGTTTGCGTTATGTGTTTTGGCGGCGATATTTTATTATGAAAGCGCGGATTTGAAATTTATGATTTTATCCGTTTTTGCAGGCGCTATATGCGTGATTTATCTCTTTTTTAAGGGCGAAAACACGGCGCAAAGTGAGGCTTTTTCGCCACATAAAAGCGATAAATCGCAAAATGCTTTTCTTAATCACGCCTTGGCAAAGACGCCCGATTTAGCCTTTTTGCTAGTAGGCAAGGGCGGCGAGATAGAATTTATAAATAAAAGATTCGAGCAAATTTTTAAGTTAAAAAGCAAAAGCGCTTATGGCATAAATTTAGACGATTTAATCGCTCAAATACCAAGCCTTAGCGTATTTGAAAGCTTTGAGGCGTTAAGGCGAAATTCTGCGCGAACGCAAAATTTTACAATCAAAATGCAAAATTTATATTTTCGTCTGGTTGTTTCTAGTATTTTGCACTCGGGCAAGGAGTTTGACGGCTTTATCGTTACCTTGAGCGATGCGACGCACGAAAAAATGCTTGAGCTTGCTTCGCTTGAGCGCGAACGAATGCTAGCCATAAACGCTAAATCGGCTCTTTTGGGCGAAATGATAAGCTCTATCTCACATCAGCAACGCCAGCCGTTAAGCGCGATTTTGCTTAGTTTGGACGAGATAGGCGAATGCGTGCAAGACGGCAGGATAGATGAAATTTATGCCCACACGGCGCGGGCTAAACGAGCTGCGAATTTGATGAATGAAACGATTGCGGCGTTTAGAAATTTTTATAGACAAGATGATAAAACAGGCAAGTTTGAGCTTAAAGAGCTTATAGGGGAGCTCATTTTTATCGTAAAAGCGCAGATGAATACAAACGCAATTGCGCTTAAATTTACTTCGGACGAGGGTGAGTTTAAAATACAAAGCGTTGCGTCGTATATCAGGCAAATTATGCTGAGCTTGCTTGCCAACGCCGAAGACTAGCTTGTCGCCGAGCTACAAAAATACGAGGATTTTGAGCCTGTGATAACCGTAAATTTAAGCAGGAAAAAAGATAAAATTTATCTAAGCGTAAGCGATAACGGAGGCGGCATAACGGGCGATAAGGCGCGAATTTTTGAGCCGTTTTACACTACTAAAA
>JAJQAF010000185.1 GCA_021203945.1 Campylobacter sp. | reverse complement strand
GTTTTATTTAGGATTTTTTTGATACAATAATACGTCAATTCGAAAATTTTAGGAGAAATTTTATGAAAAAAGAGGACATCAAAGAACTCATTGAGTTTTTTAACAAGATGGATATGAATAAGATTAAAATTAAGGACGGCGATTTTGAAGTTGAGCTTGAGAAATTCGCCGATTGCTGCGAGTTGCCTAAACCCGCACCGATTGCTCCCGCACCCGCTCCCGTAAATGTCGTCGTAAGCTCGGAAGTTAAATCCGCCAACACGCCTAAAAATAGCATAAATTCGCCTATGGTCGGCACGTTTTATATGGCTCCGAGCCCCGGTGCCGCCCCGTTTGTAAAAGTCGGTCAAAGGGTCAGAAAAGGCGATGTTATCGGCATAATCGAAGCTATGAAGATTATGAATGAGATCGAGGCGGAATTCGACTGCGTAATAAATGAGGCGCTCGTAGCCGACGGACAACCGGTGGAGTTTGGTATGCCGTTATTTGGCGTGGAGAAAAATTAATTATGGAAATCAAAAGAGTTTTAATCGCAAATCGCGGCGAAATCGCTCTCCGCGCACTGCGAACGATAAAGGAGATGGGCAAAGAAGCGATCGTCGTTTATTCGACTGCGGATCGCGACGCACTATACGTAAAATACGCCGACGCCGCCATCTGTATAGGAAATCCGCGCTCAAGCGATAGCTATTTAAATATACCCGCAATCATCAGTGCGGCGGAGATTAGCGAAGCGGACGCGATTTTTCCAGGATACGGCTTTTTGAGCGAAAATCAAAATTTCGTTGAAATTTGCTCGCATCATAATCTTAAATTTATAGGTCCGAGCGGCGAAGCTATGGCGTTAATGAGCGATAAAAGCTAGGCAAAACAGATGATGCAGCGAGCCGGCGTGCCCGTAATACCCGGATCCGACGGCGCGATAGCCGATACGAAAGCCGCTAAAGAACTAGCTAAGCAGATAGGCTATCCCGTTATCTTAAAAGCTGCCGCAGGCGGCGGCGGACGCGGTATGCGCGTAGTCGAAAGAGAAGAAGACTTGGAAAAAGCCTTCTGGTCGGCTGAAAGCGAAGCGATGAGCGCGTTCGGCGACGGAACGATGTATATGGAAAAATACATTTTAAATCCGCGTCATATCGAGGTGCAAGTCATCGGCGACAGTCATGGAAACGTGCTTCATATCGGCGAGCGCGATTGTTCGATGCAGCGTCGTCATCAAAAACTAATCGAAGAGAGTCCGGCGATCTTACTTGATGAAAAGACGCGCAAAAAGCTTCACGAAACGGCTATAAAAGCGACGAAAGCGATAGGATACGAGGGTGCGGGAACGTTTGAATTTTTAGTAGATAAAAATTTGGATTTTTATTTTATCGAGATGAATACGCGCCTTCAAGTCGAGCATTGCGTAAGCGAAATGGTAAGCGGACTTGACATTATCGAGTGGATGGTACGCGTAGCCCAAGGCGAAACGTTGCCGAATCAAGAAAGTATAAATTTAAAAGGGCATGCAATTGAGTGCAGAATAACCGCGGAAGATCCGAATACCTTTACGCCGAGTCCCGGCAAAATCACCAAATACGTCTGCCCGGGCGGTCGCAACGTGCGCATGGATAGCCACATCTATCAAGACTACTCCATACCGCCGTTTTACGATAGTATGATCGGCAAACTCATCGTTTGGGACGAAAATCGCAACAGGGCGATTCACAAGATGAAGGTAGCGCTTGAGCAGCTTGTCGTGCAAGGTATCAAAACCACTCGAGATTTTCACATCGCAATGATGGAAAACCCCGATTTTATAGACAATAAATACGATACGAATTATCTATCAAGACGCTAAACTACGCTTAGACCCGTAAATTTAGCGGGTCTGATAAATTAAGACGAAAGCTATTTTTGCAGTTTATGCAAGCTTTTAATTTAATCGGGCTTAATTTATATCTAACGGCGTCTAAGTTGCGTCAAGCTTGATAAACAAAACAATGCTTTTTGATAAGGTCAATGAAAAAACTAAAAATCGCACTCAAAAGTAAGGGATACTTGCAAGTAAGAAAAACGAACGATTATTGCAAAACGAATGAAGATTTTCTCATCGCCGTAAATTTTCAGAAAAAATCCTCGGGCGAATATTACTTTATCAACGTAGGCATTCAACCTAGATTTTTAAGCCCTGATATAAAAACGATAGAAGAGATTGATTGTGTGTTAAGAACTAGAATGGAGCTATCTTTTTTAGTCAAAGACGGTGAAATTTTAGAGCAAAATGTCTTAGAATTTACACAAAAACTGGCTGAGTTGGAGTGCGAATACTTAAAGCTGAAAAGCGTTTTTACGGCAGTTGAGCCGCAGCGCGACTTAGCAAACGATAAATTATTTAAATTTATGATAACAAAAGTAGGATTGTGTAAGATATATGTGCAATATTTTGCCAGCGTTAAAGATATAAAATCCGCGATTAAATTTGCTAAATACGGACTTTCTATCACACCAAAGACGGCAAAATCTATAAAATTTTTCTTTACAAGCTTAAATGAAAGCTTAAAACTATAAAATTTGATGTCTAATAAAATCAGCCGTTTAGGTTTTGCAAGATATTACGGGCAAGCCGTTTGCAACCAAAAAGAAAAACTTTAATCTTTTTAGCAATTAAATTTCAATAAAATATCTATATTTAATTTGGCTCTTTACAAAAAGTATTGATACGTTTTTGTCATTGCGAGTATGGCGAAGCATTCGCTATATTTTAATTAAATTTGCGATTAAGGAGATTGATTATGCAAGCGCAAGGTTTATTTGACGATTTTAAAAGGCACGAGTTTAAGACGCAAAATCTTTATGAAAGATTTTTTGAGTTAGCAAAAAACGAGGATGAAATTTTCGAGTTTTGCAGGCTATTTTTGGATGAGTTTGAAAAGAGCCGCACTATCTTTCACGACGCTCTTAGCTACGTTCGCGAGAGCGATTTTGCAAAGCTAATAAAGATCGCGCTAGACGTTTTGCAAACTAGCGATAACGAAAACGCGCAAGAGCTTATCGCCACCGCAAGCTATCAGTGCGCGCCGCTTTTGCACCCGCATTTAGAGCTGCTTTTCAAGCTTCGCCCAAACAAAGGGACGTATTACGAAAGCTACCCGTGGCGGGGGCTTAGCTATGAAAATTCGCAAAATTTAAGAGAAATTTTAACTTCTCCCCAAACGTCAAATAAGGAAAAAGAAAAGGCATTTGAGTGTCTAGTTTGCACGAAAGACGAGAAAAACGTTAAATTCGCTTACGATTTTGCGGTAAAAAATAGAGCGTTTGGTAAAAAGAGCGCGACCGTAGCACAAGGGTATTTAGAAGCGGACGCGGGCTTTATCTTGCGCGAAGGCGAGCTAAAAAGCTACTGCTACGACGCGACTTATCATATTTGCTTTCCGCGCGGTTATTTTAGCGGCGACATGCCCGTTTGGATTAAAAAAGACAAGCACCCGACGTGGAATTTAACGCCCTTGCCGCACAAATATAAATTCGGCGGCGTTTTGCAAAGCGATGAGAGAAATCCGTTTTTGCATATCATCACTTTTGATAAAATCCCTAGCGGTCTTGGCGTGTCGCTTGGCTCGCTTACTCTTGGCGCGCACACCACGCAGATGAACGAGGGCGCAACTCTCTTTTACGAACACGACGAGTGCGGAATGCCGAGGCTAATGGGCGAAAGTAAAGTAAGCGGGGATTTTGTCGATGTGCCGATTGCACCGTGTGAGGTTTCGCTCGCGCCCACGCCGCCGCGATGGCTTAAACAAGACTGGGGCACGAGCAACGCGCGAGAAAATCTATTTCGCTTAGGCGGGATGCCCTGCTGGATACAAAGCGCAGAAGTGCTCCAGTGCCCAAAATGCGGCAAAACAATGAAATTTTTAATGCAGCTTGATACCGATCTGCCTTGCGAAGACGGTAGCGAGCTATATTTTGGTAGCGGCGGGATTTGCTATGTGCTTTGGTGCGATGAATGCAGAGTAAGCGCGTTTTTATATCAATGCACGTGAGTTAAATTTAGACTAAATTTGCTTGCGCGGTGCGTCAAATTTGATAACGTAGCGATTTATGGCAAATTTATTGCTAAATTTAACACGAGCAGCAAGCGTGTAAATTTTAATTCGCCTAAGCACTAAATTTAAGATTTTTCTAGTCTTTGAACGCCTAAATTTACCCCATAAGGAGTAAATTTAAGGCGATTTTACGTCAAATTTAACGCCAAAACCTATCTAAAAAGCCTTTTTAAATTATTAAACGTAAGCTCGATAGCGGTCGTCTCGTCCTTAAACGTCAAAGCGTTTTGCTCATCTTCGGTGAGGAATTTCTTGCCCGTCAAGTCCTGATACGCTTGCAGCTCGACGCCAAAGAAGTTTTCCTTGTCCACGAAGCCCTTTATCATCATCATATAGTTCGCCTCGGCTTTAAATTCCACGTCTATCCATGCAAAGCTTTTTAATTTCTTAAAAAACATCATACCGCTGTAAATATGAATGGCTTTATTCGTGACGAGCGAGATGTTTGAATCTAGGATCACGATTATTGGAAACTCGCCGTCGGAAAATTTAAATTTAGTCTTTTTGCAAAAATCATTCACTGCGCCATAGAACGAATACTCATCGCTTAATTCGTGCAAAGGCGTGAAAATGCCGTTGGTTTCGGGGATATTAAACATAAGCTCAACGCCGTAATCTAAAAGCGGCGATTTGACGTTTGTGATGTAGATGTCAAGCGTTTTTTGATAGGTTTTAAAATCAAAGCCGCATTGCTCGCAGTTTTGTTTGACATCGTTTAGTAAAAGCTCCATCTCGTCCGCATCTTTTTTATTTGCGTTCATATCCATTATAGGGGCTAAAAATTGATTTATCCTACTCTTTTGTGCGTTTAAATTCTCACTCCAAATTCTACTCTCCGCCAGCATATCAAAAGGTGAGTTTGTAGCGATGTATATGGACTTTACACGCTCTTGCAATTCGGGTGCGCTCAAATCCACTTCGTCGTAGCTGAACGCATAGCCTAGCAAATAGCTTGCAAAATATTCGTCAAATCCGCTAAAAATGCCCTTAACTGCGTCGGCGTAAAGCGTCATAGCGTTATCATATTCTTTTTTATCTATGTAGCCCACGGCGTAGCCCTTGGAGATGATATTAAAGATATTTGCGAAGTTGTAGGCGATCATGCCCGTGTTTTCGCATAGTTTATATAGCTCGCTTAAATGCTTGCAATAAGCGACGAAATCGGGCACTTGATTTTCGCTTTGCTCGTCGTCTTCGCCGAAGCAAATTTTAACAAAATCTTTAAATACGGTCTTGTAGCTTTCAAATTCATCCTGCTCGAATTTTATCCCGAAAACGTCCAGCGCGCTTTTTAATGTCGCGTCGTCTAGGTAACGTGCGCTGAATTCATCATAGTTCATCTTGATAATTTCATCGCCCAGCTCATTATAAGCCTTGCGTAAAAGAGCGTCCAAAACGCCGTCAGTGTCACGCGAGTCGAAGTTATCCACGGCATTTTGTAGACTTTGCTTATCGACCACGTCATAAAGCTCGGATAAATCATTCGCGACATTTTTCAGCTCTCTTGGGTCATGCGATTCAACGACGCTAAAAATCCTATCTCGCGCAAGTTCGTCGGAGATAAAAATCCTGTCTAAATTTGATGTTTTATACATCACCTGAAATATATTTGCGGGGTTTTGATTATCACGCATATTTTGCCTTTTTGGTGAAATGAAATTTGATGAATTAAACCTACTTCTTTAAAGCGATTTCTACTATCGAATTTTGATTTTATATTATCTAAAATATTTAAATATAAAATTATACCTAATTACGGGCGCAAGCTCCGGTATCGGATATGCGGCGGCAAAGGCGTTTGCAAAAAGAGGCGAAAATTTGATATTGATAGCTCGCAGGGACGAGCCGTTAAGGCGGTTGAAATCTGAAATTTTAGCCGATTGCTCCGACCTTAGCGCACATAAATCCGTTGATACGGTTATTAAAATTTGCGATTTAAGCGTGAGTGAAAACGTATATAAAATTTATGACGAGCTTAAGGATTATGAAATAAAAACGTGGATAAATAATGCGGGATTTGGTGATTATAGTTTGGTCGGCGAACAAAATTTGGATAAAATTCAAACGATGATAAATCTAAATATCACGGCTTTAACAATATTTTCATCGCTTTTTGTTCGCGATTATTAAAGACAAAGAAACGACGCTTATTAACATCTCATCTGCCGGCGGCTACACCATCATGCCGAACGCGATTACGTATTGCGCAAGTAAATTTTACGTAAGCGCCTTTACCGAAGGGCTATTTTGGTAGCTAAAACTTTAGCTCCTGCGGCGACTAAAACGGAATTCGGCAAAGTAGCTACAAATGCCGACGAATACGACTACGACGCGAATTTCAAAAACTATCATTCAAGCGAGCAGACGGCGAATTTTTTACTTGAGCTTTACGATAGCGATAAATGCGTCGGCGCAGTCGATCGCAACACGTTTGAATTCACGCTTAGCGAGCCTAAATTTGATTATGCGTTAAATCTAAAATCAAAGTAGCAAAATTTTATCTTATGATTTGAACTTTTGCCTTTGCGCGCAATTTGTCAAAGTAATCTTGCATCGTCCTTTCTTGCTCGTTTTGATATAGATTATTGATTATCTCGTCTTTGATCTGCTCAAAACTCGGCGTATATGAGCCTACTTTGTCCTTGACGTAAAACATATTAAAATCTTCTTGGGTTCTAAAAATTTGCGTAAAATCGCCTATCGCGGCATTTGCTATTATAAAGGCTAGTTGCGGGTTCGTATTTGAATATTCGATATTTAAATTTTGTGCTTGCACGCCTTTTACCGGGCTTAGCTTGCCTCTTTGGTTTTCTAGTTCTTCCATGCTGCCAGCTCTAAATAAAACGATTTGGGCGCTACTAAAAACATTAAACTGCTCTCTATTGGCTTCATAATACGCTTTAGCACGCTCATCCGTTATATTTTTGCCTGCTTCGGAAGCTATATTTCTATATAATTTTTCTTGTAACATCTTTTTTTCTATATCGTTTTTGAAATCGGTAAAATTTATGCCTTGCGATTCGACCGAACTTCTGAATTGTATATTCGTCATATTGTTTTGTTTTGCGATCGCATCGATCCTTTCATTTACTTCAAACGGCGTTACGTTAATGCCTAAATTTTTGATTTGAGCTTGTTCCAAGCGATCTCTAATTAGCAAATTTAAAGCTTGTGATTCATCTGATTTTAGCTGCTCTTTTAAGGCATACACCTCATAAAGCGTAATAGGTTCGTTTTCAACGATGGCGGCGATACCATTTACCATTTGCGCATAAGAGAAATTCAGGGTAAATAAAAATGCTAAAAAAAACATCCTTTTTGTCATAATGAAACCTTTATTTAAGTCTAAAGTAAATATAATTTGAGAATTATATCATTTTAAATTTAA
>JAJQAF010000172.1 GCA_021203945.1 Campylobacter sp. | reverse complement strand
AAAAAAGCAAGCGAGCTAAACTTAAAAAGTAAACACGGCTAACCGAAAGTGCCAAATGAGCGTAATCTGCCCGAAATAGACATTGATAACGAGTGATTTATAAAATTGCGGTAAAATTGCGTAAAGATTTTAAGGACAAACCATGAAAATTTTGATAACGGGAACGGCGGGATTTATCGGCTTTCATTTGGCAAACGCTTTGAGTGCGCGCGGCGATGAGGTTGTGGGATTTGATAATATCAACGACTATTACGACGTCGGATTAAAATTAGCGCGCCTTAAATCGGTCGGATTTGATATAAACGAGATTGCGCCGAATACTCTTATAAGCTCAAAAACTGCGTCAAATTTAAAATTTATAAAAGCCGACTTGCAAGATAGCGCGATTTTAAAAACGCTATTTGCCGAGCAAAAATTTGACGTGGTCGTAAATTTGGCGGCGCAGGCGGGAGTTAGATATTCGCTAATAAATCCGCAAGCCTATATTGACAGCAATATCACGGGCTTTTTAAATATCCTTGAGTGCTGCCGCCATAACGCCACGGCAAATCTCGTCTATGCAAGCTCCAGTTCGGTTTACGGGCTTAATGAAAATATGCCCTTTAATACGCATGAGGGCGTCAATCACCCGATAAGTCTATACGCGGCAAGTAAAAAAAGCAACGAAATGATGGCTCATACGTATAGTCATCTCTTCGGCGTGCCGACTACGGGACTGCGATTTTTCACGGTTTACGGACCTTGGGGACGCCCTGATATGGCGCTATTTTTGTTCGTAGATGCCGCGCTCAAAGGCAAAACGATCGATGTTTTTAATTACGGCAAGATGAAGCGCGATTTTACCTATGTCGCCGACATAGTGGAGGGCATAATAAAATGCGTGGATAATCCTGCGCGATCAAATCCCGCTTGGAATGCCGAAAATCCCGACCCCGCAAGCTCTAGCGCGCCGTTTAAAATTTATAATATCGGTAACAATAATCCCGTCGAGCTAATGGATTATATAAAGGCGATCGAGCTAAAAATAGGGCGCGAGATAGATAAAAAATATCTTCCGCTTCAAGCGGGCGACGTGCCTGCAACCTTTGCCGACGTGAGCGATTTGGTGAGCGATTTTGAGTATAAACCAAATACTAGCGTAAATGACGGCGTAGCGCGTTTTATAGATTGGTATAGCGATTTTTACGGGATAAAAATTTGAGAGTTTTACCGGCTTTAATCGTTTTAAATCAGCTTTTTGCGGTTGTAAGGCGAAACGGCGATTGGTTCATTGCCAGCCGCGATAAAAGCGGCAAACATAAAAATGTCTATCATGGCAATTTTATCCCGCAAAATCGCATAATAAAAGAGAAAAATGCAAAAAAATAACCATTGAAGCTGCGATAACGAGTTTAAATAATATAAATGGATAAAAGATGAAAATTTTACGGTGATGACGATGAACGATATGACATATAGCGAAGCGATAGAAGCGGTAATGCGTGAAAATAACGGTGTGGCAACACTACGGCAGATTTATGCCGATATTTGGAAATTTAAAGATAAAAGTAAAATTAAAGGCAAAACCACAAACAACACTATCCAAGAAAGGGTGCAACGAGATGAGCGATTTTTGCGGCTAGGGCTTGGTATTTACGGGCTTAAAAGCATGCAAAATAGTATTAAGCAGGCTGAGCAGGAAAATAGCCCAAAAGATAGAAAGCACAGCAAGCTTCAAGGAATGCTGCTGGAAATTGGCAATGCTAAAAACTACAAGACCTATACTAATGATAAAAAGTTTAAATTTTCGGGTATTTTATTAAGTGATATAGCGACATTATCTCAGCTGCCGATATTTACATATGAACGGATTATTAAAGATAGTTTATCGTTTTGCGATGTTGTGTGGTTAAACGAACGCGGCTTTGCGGATAGCATTTTTGAAGTTGAAATTAGCACCGATTTTAGAGACGCTTTTATTAAATTTAATGAAATGCAAGATTTTTACACCAAATTTTATTGTATCGCAGAGCAAAATCGCTATGATAAATTTAAAAAAGAGATTAATAAAACATCATTTAGAAATATCAAAGATCGAGTTAAATTTATAAGCGATAATGAAATTTTTAGCGAATATGAGTTAGCTTTAAAGACTAAAAAATCTATTTTTAATTTATAATTTAAGCGATACAAATGACGCTCATACGCACGCATATTGAATGTCTAAAAACAGGGAACGAGACTAAGAGAGTATGAAAAATCAAAATATTGTTCAAAAAACAGCGTTGAAAATGAGTTTGAGAATTTAATAAAAAATGCCGAATTTAAATACATATTTTTAAGCTACAACAATGAGGGTTTAATGAGCGTGGATCAAATAAGAAATTTAATGCAGAAATATGGCAAATACGATCTTTCATACAAAGAGTATCAACGCTTTAAGGCTGATACCAAAAGGACGGCAAATCAGGATAAAACAACCGAGTTTTTACATATTTTGGAGAAAAAATAAAATTTTTAAATAATTTTTAGGTAAAATCAGTATTTTTATAGCTTAATTTAAGGTTTTGATTTGAGAGCGATTTTAGTAATTTTACTGGCGATAAAATTTGTATTTTGCATTGAAATTTTGCGGCTGAGCGAGTTTAAGGATCAAAATGTGAGCGGTTGGCTAATGAGCGAAAAGTTTGACGGCGTGCGTGCTTATTGGGACGGGCGAAATTTACTATCAAGAAACGGCAAAATTTTAAATGCTCCGAGCGAATTTACGGCGTATTTGCCGCCGTTTGAGCTTGACGGAGAGCTGTTTAGCAATCGCGGAGAATTTGAAAAGATCCAATCTGTCGTAATGGATAAAACGCCCGATGTCAATGCGTGGAAAGAGATAAAATTTTACGTTTTTGACGTGCCCGGCGCGCAGGGCGGACTTTTAAAACGTCTTGAAAAGCTTGAAAATTTCCTTTTGAAAAATCCGGCTTATCAGTTACGTATCAAGGTTATAAAGCAAATTATTATCAAAGATAACGCCGAGCCGGACGCATTTTTAAACGACGTGATAAAACGTGGCGGCGAGGGCGTGGTCGTGCGTGAGCCAAATGTTCCTTATGAGCGCAACCGCAGTCAAAATGCGCTGAAGCTTAAGAAATTTCATGATGCCGAATGTGAAACGATCGCCATAAATAACGGCAACGGAAAGTATAAAAATTTAATGGGCTCGGTTACTTGCAAGGATTTAAAAAGCGGTAAAATTTTTAAAATCGGTTCGGGTTTTAGCGACGCCGTGCGTGCAAATCCGCCGAAAATCGGCGAGATAATCACGTATAAATTTCAAAATTTAACCGCAAACGGCTTGCCTAGATTTCCGGTATTTTTAAGGATTAGAAAGGATTAAAATGAATATTTTAATAACGGGCGGAGCGGGCTATATCGGCTCTCACGTGCTAAAAGCGCTTTTAAAACGGGGCGAACATGAAGTAACTATAATAGATAATCTGTCCAAAGGCTCGCAAATCGCGCTGCAAACGCTTAAAAAAGTAGGTAAATTTAAATTTATCAACGTAAATTTAGAAGACGATTTAAATAAAATTTTTGCAGAGGGGAAATTTGATGCGATTATCCATTTTGCAGCGTTTATAGAGGTTGCCGAAAGCGTGGCAAATCCGCTTAAATACTATCTGAATAATACCGCAAACGTAGCCGGGATTTTAAATTATTGCCAAAAATACGGCGTAAATAAATTTATATTTAGCTCAACGGCTGCGGTATACGGCGAACCCGATACGCCCGAAGTAACCGAGCTTAGCCATACAAATCCGATAAATCCATACGGCTACTCAAAATTAATGAGCGAGCGTATTATCAAAGATTATGCGGTGGCTAATGCGAGCTTTAAATTTGCGATTTTACGCTATTTTAACGTAGCCGGAGCTGATGAAGAGGGTTTTATCGGACAAAACTATCCAAATGCTACTCATCTTATAAAAGTCGCCGTGCAAACCGCACTAGGCAAACGCGAGCAAATGGCGATTTTCGGCGATGATTACGCTACGAAAGACGGAACGTGCATAAGAGATTACATTCACGTAAGCGACCTTGCCGACGCGCATTTGGCGGCGTTAAATTTTATAGATAAAAATGAAAGCGAAATTTTTAACGTCGGATATGGGCGAGGCTTTAGCGTCAAAGAGGTAATAGAAGCGACAAAAAGAGTGAGCGGAGTTGATTTTAACGTTATAAACTCGCCTCGTCGCGCGGGAGACCCCGCTATGTTAATCGCAAATTCAAACAAACTAAGAGAGCTCACGAACTGGACGCCGAAGCGCGAAAATTTAGAGCTTATAATAAAAACCGCATTAGAGTGGGAAAAGAAAATTTAAGGATAAAAAATGAAAATATCGGTGATCGGGCTTGGTTACGTGGGGCTTCCGTTGGCGGCGGCGTTTAGTGAGAAGTATGAAGTGGTGGGCTTTGACGTGAATTCAAAACGTATCAAAGAGCTTAAAAACGGCTTTGATAGGACGCTTGAGCTAAGTAGCGAGCAGATGAGAAAGGTTATTGAAAACGGGATAAAATTTAGCTTAAATTTGGACGATATTAAAGATTGTAATTTCTTTATAGTAACCGTTCCTACGCCGATAGACAAAAATAAACGTCCCGATTTGACGCCCGTGATAAAAGCGAGCGAGAGCGTGGCAAAGGTGTTAAAAAAGGGCGATATCGTAGTTTATGAAAGCACTGTTTATCCGGGCGTTACGGAGGAAATTTGCGTGCCGATTTTACAAAGCGGCGGGCTTAAATTTAACGAAGATTTTTTCTGCGGATACTCGCCCGAGCGCATAAATCCGGGCGATAAAGAACATACCGTCACCAAAATCAAAAAAATCACAAGCGCTTCAACGCCGCAAATCGCGGACGTCGTCGATGAAATTTATCGCTCCATAATCACTGCCGGCACGCATAAAGCGCCTAGTATCAAGGTCGCCGAAGCCGCCAAAGTCATCGAAAATACGCAGCGCGATATAAATATCGCCTTCATAAACGAACTTGCGATGATATTTGAGCGTATGAATATCGACACAAACGCGGTTTTGCAGGCTGCGGCAACGAAGTGGAATTTTTTAAATTTTCGCCCCGGTCTTGTGGGCGGACACTGCATCGGCGTTGATCCTTATTATCTAACGCATAAGGCTCAAGAGCTTGGATTTCATCCCGAAATGATTTTAGCCGGTCGCAGAATCAACGATAATATGGGTAAATACGTGGCGGGACAAATCATAAAATTGATGATAAAAAAGGGTGTCAAGATAAGCGACGCGCGCGTTTTGACGCTTGGGCTTACGTTTAAGGAAAACTGCCCCGATATTCGTAATTCACGCGTTATAGACGTTATAGATGAGCTTAAGGATTTTGGCTGCAAGGTTGATGTTTATGATCCGTGGGTAGATGAAGCCGAGGTTTTGCGAGAATACGGTCTAATTCCGCTTAAAAGCTATGAGTTAAAGGATTACGATTGCGTTGTCATAGCCGTCGCTCATAACGAATTTAAGGGATTAAATTTAAGCGGCGCGCTGGTTTATGACGTCAAAAACGTATATCCGAACGCCGACGCAAGGCTTTAATTAAACAAAATATGAGTGTTAAAGCCTTAAATTTAAAGATAATTGATTGTTTACCGCAAGATTTAATCGCTTTTTGCTTAGCTTGCGCCTTTATCAAGCGTTCTTTTCGGGACAAAAAGATAAGAAAATTTTATCTAGGCTATGAATTTACCGCAAAATTTGACCGCAATCGTTTTGATGATGTGCTTAAGACCTTTTTATTTTGGGATTTAAGGTTAAAAACGCAGAAGAAATTTAGACCTATTCTTGCCTTAAGCCCGATTTATATTTTTATAAATCGCACCGTTAAATTTTATGGGTCGGCAAGATAAATGTTTATAAATTTAATTAGCTCCATTATCGTTTTTATCGTATCCATGGGGATAAATTTTTTTTTAACGCCCTATATTCTAAAAAGTCTGGGCAACGACGCTTACGGATTTGTCGGGCTTTCTAACGCCGTTGTTTCCTATGCTTCAATCATAACCGTCGCGATAAATTCGGTCAGCGGGCGATTTGTAGCGTATGAGTGGCATAAGGGCGAGATCGAGCGCGCAAACGGCTATTACTCGTCGGTTTTGGTCGTAAATATCTTCTTTTCGCTCGTCGTAATAGCGCTTTCTGCCGTGTTTATTTTAAATTTAGATATATTTTTAAACGTGCCGGCAAATTTAAAAAACGATGTAACGCTTACTTTTATTTTCTATTTTATAAATTTTTGCGTCGGACTTTTTAACGGCGTTATCTCCGTATGTGCGTTCGTGCGAAATAAACTTTATTTGGTATCGATTAGAAACGCCGTTTCAAGCGCTATTTTAGCCGCACTTATTGTTGCTCTATTTTATTTTTTGCGTCCGATGATAGCCTATATCGCGATTTCCGCGCTTGCAGCGTCTATTTTTGTATTTTTTAGCACCGCTTACATATCCGCTCGTATCACTCCCGAGCTTAAATTTAGCCTTGCTAAATTTGATCTTTTAAAGATAAAAGAGCTTTTAAACTCAGGCGTTTGGAATAGCTTTAACGCCCTAAATCGCGTCTTAATAACGGGTATGGATCTGTTTATATGCAATGTTTTTATAAACCCAAACGTTACGGGCTTGCTTGCGGTTTCAAAGGCTGCGCCTATCATTTTAGAAAGTTTCGTAGCTCAACTTAGCGGCGTATTTGCGCCGAAAATCGTACAATTTTATTCGCAATCAAACGTCGGCGCGCTCATAAACGAGGCTAAATTTTCAATGCGCTTAATAGCGTTTGTGATGAGTGTTCCCGCCGCTATTTTTGTGGCTTACGGGCGAGAATTTTACGCTCTTTGGTTGCCGTTTAAAAGCGATACCGAGATAACGTTAATTTACAATCTTTCGATGATAACGCTCGTTCCTATCGTATTTATCGGCTTTGTTTTTTCGCTTTTTAATATTGATAGCGCCACGAACAAACTGCGCCGTCCGGCTATCGCAAATACGATTCTTGGTTCAAGCACGATTTTAGCCCAGATTGCGCTTTTAAAATTTAGCGATTACGGCGTTTATGGTATCGCAATCATCGGCGCATTGTTTTATAGTTTGAGAATTTTAGGGTTTGATCTTATAAATGCCGCGCTAAATTTAGAGTTGAAACTCACGACGTTTTACGGGGTTTATTTTAAAAATTTAGCCGTTTTTGCGCTTATCTGCGTGCTATTTTTTGGATTTAGAAATTTTATCGTAGTTGCGAGTTGGACGGATTTTGCGCTTGTTTGTCTTTTGCTGTGTGCTTTGGGGTATATTTTAAGCTTGTTTTTGATATTTAATAAATTCGAGCAACATATAGTGATAAATAAAAGTTTATCCAAGCTTAAAAGGAAATTTTATGGAAGGACAGGATCTTATTGAACATGAATTTGGGTAAGAATTAGATAAGCGCGTGGCGGT
>JAJQAF010000311.1 GCA_021203945.1 Campylobacter sp. | reverse complement strand
TTTTTTAATTAAAATTTTATTTTTAAGTTTTTGGTAATGTAGCCAAATCCTTTATAATATTTAAGATTTTATTTCATTTCACACTAAATAACTTTTAGTTTATTATAATTTCTTTGAAATAATTAACAAAGGATATAAATGACAAAGATATTTAAGACGTTTTTAGGGTTTGCCGCGATCGTTATGCTGGCAATAGGGTTTGCGAATGCGCAAAATAAGAATATACAAGAGATAAAAGGACCTTTGATGGGAAAGAAAGATTTAAAAGAAATTTATTTGGCCGGCGGATGCTTTTGGGGCATGGAGGGCTATTTTAAAAAAATTGCGGGAGTTGAAAAAACTAGCGTCGGATATGCTAACGGAAAGAGCGATAAAACAACTTATCAGGATATACATTCGACCGATCACGCCGAGACTTTACATATAACGTTTGATGCTAATCGTATCGATTTGGCTGAAATTTTAGCTCATTTTTTCAGAGTTATAGACCCTACTTCGGTCAATAAGCAGGGCAACGATGTAGGTCGTCAGTATAGAACGGGTATTTACTATGTAGATAAAAGCGATTTGTCGGCGATAAAAGCCTTTATGGATTTTCAACAGACAAAATTTAAAGATAAAATCGCAGTTGAGGTATCCGAGCTTAAAAATTTCGTCTTAGCCGAAGATTATCACCAAGACTATCTTGATAAAAACCCATTCGGATATTGCCATATTGATCTAAATTTAGCTAAAAAACCGCTATATGACGATGAAAAATTTAAGATGCCAAGCAAAAGCGAACTAAAGCAAAAACTAACTCACGAACAATATGCCGTAACCCAAGAAAAGGCTACGGAAAGACCATTTAGTAGTGAATACGATAAATTTGACGAGCGCGGAATTTACGTAGATATCGTTAGCGGCAAACCGCTATTTTCAAGCTCCGATAAATATGATGCCGGATGCGGCTGGCCTAGCTTTACAAAGCCTATTACTACCGATGCGCTAAACTATGAGCAAGATGACAGCCACGGAATGTCAAGAGTAGAAGTAAGCTCAAAATTAAGCGACTCTCATTTAGGACATGTATTTGAAGACGGTCCGAATGAACGAGGCGGCTTAAGATATTGTATCAACGGCGCCAGTTTAAAATTTATTCCGCTTGAAGATATGCAAAAGCTAGGATACGGCGAGTATATACCGTATGTCAAATGAGTAAAATTTTGATTTATTGATTTAACTCAATGGTAACATACTCGTCTAAGAGTATAATAATCCTAATTAATCTAAAGGAGAAAAGATGAGTATGTTTGAAAATTGGGATAGATTTGATGTTGACGGCGCAACCGTGCCGTTTTATAAAAAAAGCGAGGGTGGTATCTCTTATATAGGTTTTGATTCTCGCCCTTGCGTTCCGCCGGAACCTATGATAAATGCGATGATAGCGTTGAAATTTGCCGATAAAAATACTAAGGTAATTATGGTAAATCATAAATATCCGGTTGGCTTGATTCCGAAAATCGAGTCGAATTTTGATATAGATACGCAAAAACTGGAAGGCGAACAAGTCCGTCTTACGTTTAGTCTTAAAGACGGCGCAAATCTTGACGGCTTTGATTTTAATCAAACCTGCCATTAAGAAATGCTATGCTTTTGAATACATTTGCTCCGCCGTTTAGGCTAGTAGGCGGATATTTTATAGTCGGAATTTTATTTTTGATACTTAGCGTATTTGCTTTTTTAAAGGTAGATTTTAATGCGCCGACGTCCTTTCAGACGGCAGGATTTGCGCATATATATTTTATCGGCTTTGTAATGAGTATCATCATAGGTGCGCTATATCAACTTACATCGGTTGTGCTTGAAAAACCGTTTTCTACGATACGCGGCGCATTTGCAAATCTATTCTCTTACTCGCTTGGCATTTTGCTTATGAGCTTTGGAATGATGCTTGATAATACCGGGCTTATGCATGGCGGCGGTTCGCTTTTATTTTTATCTTTGCTGTTTTTTGTAATTACTTATTTTTTAAGCTTCATAAAAAGCGAAAAAAGAAGCCTTGCCGCTTTTGCATTACTGATCTCGTCAATATTTTTAATCGTTGGAATTTCACTCGGATTTTGTTTGCTGATGATATTTTCCGGTGCTTTGAATATGGATTTTGAGCTTACGCTTTACTATCATATTTATTGTGTGTTAGGATTTGTATTTTTTATAATTGTCGGCGTCGCAAGCGTTCTTTTGCCGATGTTTGCATTGGCGCACGATCTAAAATTTTCATTTAGTAAAATTTCTTTGGCGTTTTATGCTTTGAGTGGTATTGCGTTGCCGTTCGGACTAAAATTTTCATTAGCGGCGCTTTTGATTGCTATAGTATTTTTTGTTTTAGAAGCATTTTTGATACTTAAAAAACGCGTGCGAAAGGCGTATGATTATTGGAATTTAAATATATTTTTATCGCTTATTTCGTTTATAATGTTTTGCGTGTTTTTAAGTTTTGATCTAAACGATATTGCGATATTTTTCTTGATGTTCGGCTTTTTATACGCGTTTATTACGGCACATCTTTATAAGATAGCGCCATTTTTGATATGGTATCATTATATTGCGCCGTTTGTCGGAAAAACAAAAGTTCCGTTGCTAGACGATATGATAGTTAAGAAGCCTACGTATATAGCTCTCGGACTAAATGCTACGGCACTTGTTTTTTATGCGTTTGGTTTGGTTTATGTCGCGTTAGCACTAATTTTTATAAGCATACTGTTAGTAGCTTTTAATATGATACATGTTTTTAAATTTATAAAATTTGGAGTAAAAAATGAAGGATAAAATTTATAAGGAACTCTCAACTATCATTGATCCTGAAGTCGGATTTGATATAGTATCTTTGGGGCTTATCTATGACGTTAAAGTAGATAATCAAAAGGCTACGGTTACGATGAGCTTATCTACGCGTTCATGTCCTCTTCACGAGCTTATATTAGAATGGGTTAATGATGCTGTTCTTAGAGTAGATGGAATAGACGAGTGTGATATAAATTTGGTTTGGGAGCCCGCTTGGAATATACAAATGGCAAGCGATGAGGTTAAAAAGGCGCTCGGCGCATAAATTAACTATTTAAAATAATACAAACGCATTTGCCGCCCTCTTTATGCTAGAGCATTTCTGCTTAGCAAAATTTAAAGGAATAAACAAAGAGAATATTTGTATTAATCTTAAAACGTTAGCGAGTTTAGATAATAATTCTAATATCCTTGTGCTTAGAGTTGGGTTTTAAAAATACGGCAAATATTGCTTAATATTTTAAAAAAAATGAGAACGATTTGGCTTGCAAAAAAATAAACAATCTTGATGCCGCAATCTTCTAGACAAGCGTAAATCAAGCAAACAAAGCAATGTCAAAGCAGAGCAAAATCGTTCAAATTACGTTTAGCTATCTAAATAAAGCAAGCCTTATATAAGGAATTAGTTTATAGTTTTGTTGTTTACTTATCATAATCTGCGTGATTTATCTAAACTCACTTTTCTTAAGATAAAATTTAGAAAGTTTTCTTTTAGTGATTTTTCATATTATTCAAACTAGTTGTGTGTAAAAGCAGGTAGCTTTCCATTCGTCAGTAAAGCTCAAGGATTTTGCCTTATCGGTTTCTTTGAGCGTCTCACGAATATCACAGTCTCATCTACTTCTTTGTTGAATTGCTATTTTATCTATAATCTTGCTGATAACATATACCGTTAAATAATTTATAAAGCCTAAAACTAGACTGAAAGTCTTTTAATTTAATACTATTTTACGGGATGACGATTGAGGAGCTGATTTTATATTTAGAGGGCTTTAGACCCTCTAAAATTTAAGGAGATATTAAAAAAGATTAGTCCATTTGATGGCGCATATAAGAAGGAACGTCGAGTTGCGTCATATAATCTTCGCTATTATATCCGCCGCTTACTTTTTGAAGTCTTAAGATTCTCTCTTTTTTGATAACTTCGTTTGCTGCCGTATCGATTTCTTTCTTCTCTTCGATTTCTTTATCGGAACCTTTAAACCCTGTCGCAATTATCGTTATCTCGACTTTATTATTTTCCATATCGTCGTCCGTCGTAGTTCCAAAGATAACCTCGGCATCTTCATCGGCGGCACTATAGACTATTTCCATTGCATCGTTAATATCGGTAAGCGGACAAGACGGGTGAATTCTAAAATGAACTAATACGCCGAATGCTCCGTTTATCGTCATATTGTCAAGTAACGGCGACTGAATCGCATTTTTCATAGCTTCTTGTGCCGCTTCTTCGCCTTGGGCTTCACCAACGCCCATTAAGGCTAGCCCCCTATGACTCATAATCGTTCTAACGTCCGCAAAGTCAAGATTTATATCGCTTTTACCGGAATCAAGGACGATAGTACTCATACCGTTAACCGCACGAGCTAAAACGTCATCAACCATTTCAAAGCTCTCTTTGATTCCCGCCTTTTTATCTATAAGAGTTAGTAGTTTGTCGTTTGGTATAACTACTATAGAGTCACTCTCCTTGCGGAGCTCTTCTAGCCCAAGATCCGCCAATTTACGACGTTTTTTACCTTCAAACACAAAAGGTATCGTAACTACCGCGACAGTCAATGCGCCGACCTCTTTAGCCGCTTGCGCAACTACCGGAGCAGCTCCCGTTCCCGTGCCTCCTCCGAGACCGGACGCTATAAAAACGATGTCAGATGTTTCAAGAGCACTTTTTATCTCGTCGTAACTTTCTTGCGCGGCTTCTTTACCGATCTCCGGGCGCATTCCGGCACCAAGACCCTTTGTCTTTTTTTCGCCGAGTTGAATTTTTGTATGTGCTGGAGAATTTTCAAGTGCCTGAGCGTCCGTATTTGCAACTATAAGATCAATATTTAAAGTTGCATTCTCGCGTATCATATGATTTATCATATTTCCGCCGCCGCCGCCGACACCTACGACTTTAATTTTTGCGCCGTAGATACTTTTGTTTTCTTCTACCGTGAAGCTACTCATTTTTAGATTCTCCTTAAAATAATTGTGTAATTCTATGCCAAAATTTTGTTATGGTACTAGGTCGTTTTGCTTGTCTGCTTATATCGGCGATATTTGCAAGTTCTTCTTTACTGTTTTGTTTTTGTATATCAAGTCTTAGGTCATCATGAATAAGCTCTATACCTTCTTCTTCAAATGGATTTGTCTCTTGTCTTTTAAAATTTGGATTTTCTTTTTTTTCTTCTTCAAAAATATTTTTGAAACTAGGCTTCGGCTTTGATATCGCTTCGCCGTGATATCTCATTTTTTTCTCCGAATCTATTTCATAAGCCGTAAATTCTCCGGCTCCATACATGCAAAGACCGATAGCACAAGAGTTTGCAGGATCTCTCATTATTTCATAAAGACCGTCCGTTTCTTTCGGTTTGGCTATACGAACGGACATTTTATCAAAAATTGCGGAAGCAAGATCTCTCAGTCCGTCAAGCTTTGTCATTCCGCCGGTTAAAATCACCCCAGCGCCTATGGTATCTTTGTAACCGCTATCTTCAAAAATTTTAGCAAGTATCATTAACGTCTCTTCCGCTCTTGCGTAGATTACGTTTGATATTATGTCAAGTGAAACTTCGTGAGTTTTTGATTCGTCGCCTAGTATCGGAAGTTCAATAAGATCTACCGATTTATTTATAAGTGCGCCGTAGTTTGTCTTGATCTCTTCGGCTTTTGGTAGCGGAGTATGAAGCGCCATTGATAAATCGTTCGTTATATTAGCCGAACCTACGCCTAAAAATTCATTAAATCTTATGGAATTTCCGGAGTGAATAACCATATTGCAAGTAGCTCCGCCCATATCTATAAGCAAGGCTCCAAGCTCCTTTTCATCCTTTGTTAATGTTGCTATGGCCGAAGCATATCCTGACAAAACTACGTTATCTATTTGAATTCCGGCTGAGGTTATTGCTTTTCTTAGATTGCTTAAAGATGATTTTTGAACGGTTACGATATGTGTTTGCACTTCAAGTCTTGTGCCGTTCATGCCTATAGGGTCTTCTATATGTTCTTGTCCGTCAACTTTAAAGTTGTATGGTAAAACGTGTAATTTTTCGTATTCGTGCGGAATATCAGCGGTGTGATCCGCCATCTGCATAGCCCGTTCTATTTCGCGTATTCCGATCTCGTGATTAGGTATATTAACTACGCCGCTACTATTTACGCTTTTTGTATATGCACCCGATATAGAAACTATAACTTTTTCATAGTGAGTTCCGGCAACTCTTTGCGCTTCAAGCAGAGCATTTTTTATGGATTTTGATGCCAGCTCGATATTTGTTATTACGCCCTTTTTAATGCCCTGGGTTTTTTCTGTGCCGATACCTATGATTTTTATACCGTTTTCATCATGTTGCGCTATTACGGCGCATATCTGAAAAGAACCGACATCTATACCTAAAATTTTAGTACTCAAAATAATTACCTTTTGACGTATTCTTTTACTTCATAAAGTTTTTGAAGCTCATTTGTTAAATCTTTAATTAGCTCATTGTTCTTTAATAACATCGCATTTTGCTCTGTTAGCTGTTTGTAATTGTTATTTATATTGTTTGTAAGCAACTTTTGTTCCAAAATATCGTATATTACGGCTTTATCTTCCAAAACTATATAATCTTTTTTGTTATGCGATTCAAACAGTTTATCTACAAAAAGACGAGTTTCATCCATATCTAAACCGTCCATCGTATTATTTATATCTCTACTAACAAGTATCGTGTTATCGCTCTTGAAGTCTTTTAAGGCGATCTTTGCCTTATTTTCTACCAATTCTTTTAGCTTTTCGACTTTATAAATTTCCAAAATTTGCTCTTTTGCTTGCTCGTAGCTCATCGGTTGCGGCGGCGTTATACTTTTGATTTTAACTATTAGGTAACCGTTTTGGTAGATAAACGGCTTAATGACATCTCCAAGTTTTGCATCGGCTATTTCGTCAATAGAAAAAGTTGCGTTATTTTCGTCGAGACTCATGCTACCGTCGGTAGATAGTTCGCCCTTTTTTACGGCAATGTATTTTTCTAATGCATTTGTTTTGCTTTGTTCTACATTATAATCTTTACTAACTTCGTCTTTAACGTCGGCAAAAGCTTTGATTTTATCGTCTAAATTTTTATATTTTTCTTTATTTTCATTGTAATATGCGTTTAAAGCCGTCTCATTTACGTCTTGGTTTTGTGATTCTACGTATAGAGTATCAAGACCGTAGAGCGTTTTTGTCATGTAGTTATTTTTATTTTTTTCCCATAGCGCTTTAATCTCGTCTTCGTTAAAATTTATTTCGCTATTGTCAGTTTTTATTATTTGAAACGCTATTTTGTCTTGCATAAAAAAGCTTGCCGTCATAGCGTCTATATCTTTGTCAATAGCAGGTAAATTTAACGCATAACGAAGTTTGTCAAGCAAAATAACGGTCTTTAAATTTTTCTCGTAATCGTTTGGATTGATTCTTGCTCGTCTTAGGACGTCATAATATAATTTTTTATTAAAAGCACCATTGTCTTGAATATTT
>JAJQAF010000028.1 GCA_021203945.1 Campylobacter sp. | reverse complement strand
TAATCGGAGATCAGAATTTAGTGCAAAAAGCAAGGTTTTACAGCACTCAAGCACGTGAGTCGTTTTTGCATTACGAGCATAAAGAATACGGTTATAATTATCGCTTAAGTAACGTTTTAGGTGCGATAGGAACGGCACAGATGGAGGTTTTGCCTCAAAGAGTGGAGCAAAAGCGAAAGATTTTTAACGATTACGAACGCGAACTAGGCGGAATTTTAGATTTTATGCCCGAAATTTCAAACTCGCGCGGCAATCGCTGGCTAAGCACGGGCGTATTTAGGCAAAACGGCGCGCATATCCGCGTGATGCAAGCGCTTGACAAGGAAAATATCGAGAGTCGTCCGCTTTGGAAACCTATGCATATGCAACCTGTGTTTAAGGGTGCGTTAAATTTTACGGACGGCACGAGCGAAGATCTGTTTAACCGAGGAATTTGTTTGCCAAGCGGCACGGCTATGAGCCAAGCCGCGCAACAACGAGTGATAGACGTCGTAAAGGGAAATTTATAAATGTTTCAGGCGACAAAGCTAAAAAGGCTTTTATTTTTTTTAATCGGCGATTTTATTATTTTTGTCGCTTCCATATATGCCGCTTACCTTTTGAGATTTAACGTAAATATCCCTGAAATTTATATTCAAGGGCTTTTTATAACCGGGTTTTTTCTGGTAAGTTTTAAGCTGATTTTTATGTGGATGTTTAAAATTTACAAAGTCCCTTGGAGATTTTTCGGACTAAACGAAGCGCGTAAAATTTTCTTAGTTCACGTCTGTGCTGCGGTTGCTTTTATGCTCGTATTTTTCGTGCTGCAAGAGTTTTTAAGCCCGTATCCAAGGAGTGTTATCTTAATTGATATGCTGATTTCGTGCCTTCTTGTCGGCGCTCTTAGAATTTCAAAGCGTATGTTTATAGATTTTTCAAACAAACCCCATAAAGGCGAGCCTTGTATCGTGTTAGGCGCTACGTCAAAGGCTTTGCACGTATTAAAGGGACTTAGGCAAGGCTATATAGATTTATACGCCGTAGGCGTCGTAGATGCCAGAAGCGATTTGGTCGGCACTTATTGTGACGGATATTTGGTTCAGGATAAAAGTCAAATACCCGATCTTATAAAAGAATACAACGTAAAAACAGCTATTATAGCGCTTGCATTAGAGCAAGATGACCTTCAAATAGTATTTGACGAGCTTATAAATTACGGAATACGCGATATAAAACTATTTTCTTTAATCGAAAAAGAATCCATAAAAGATATTTCGATTGAAGATTTGTTAGCTCGCAAACCGAAGGATTTAAATCCCGAAGTTATCTCAAATTTCTTAAAAGATAAAATCGTTTTGGTTACGGGAGCCGGCGGCAGTATAGGAAGCGAGATCTGCAAGCAGTGTTTAAAATTCGGTGTTAAGCGGCTTATAATGGTCGATCACAGTGAATTTAATCTATATAAAATCGGCGAAGACACGAAAGATCAAAGAACCGTAAGCAAGCTCGTTAATATCGTAAATTTTAAGGATTTTGAAGAGATTTTTATAGAATATAAACCTCAAATCGTCATACACGCGGCGGCTTATAAGCACGTCCCGCTTTGTGAGCTAAATCCGAGATCCGCAGTAGAAAATAATATATTAGGGACAAAAAATACGATTGATCTATCTAAAAAATACGAGGTTAAAAAAGTCGTCATGATATCGTCGGATAAGGCTGTCAGACCGACGAATATTATGGGAACTACAAAGCGTATTTGCGAGCTTTACGCGTTGAATTCCAATGAATACGGCGCTTGCGAGATCGTTTGCGTTCGTTTCGGAAACGTGCTAGGTTCAAGCGGCAGCGTTATACCTAAATTTAAAGAGCAAATCGCAGCAAACAAGCCGCTTAGCGTAACGCACCCCGATATTACGAGATATTTTATGCTCACGTCCGAAGCGTGCCAATTAGTGTTGCAAGCCGCATCAATCGCGCAAGGCGGCGAACTTTTCGTGCTTGATATGGGCGAGCCCGTTAAGATCGTAGATTTAGCCAAAAAAATGCTGCTGCTTTCGAATAAAGAGCATTTGGGTATAGAGTTTGTCGGTCTTAGAACCGGCGAAAAGCTTTACGAGGAGCTATTGATAAATAAAGACGACGTAAAAACAAAATTCGAATCCATTTTTGTAACCCATTCGCAGCCTTACGATATTAACGTTTTAAATTCTCAAATAAACGGTCTTACCGAGCTTGAAGACGATAAAATTTCGGCGGAGCTTAAAAAAATCGTGCCCGAATTCAACCACGCACTAAATTTAAAAGGATAAACTTGGTCATAAAAGACATTCAAAGATTTAGCGATACCAGATATAAAGCGCGCGCTTATATTTGCTATCTGCTAAATAGAAATTTGCCAAATCACTTGCCCGGGGTCTCACTTGAGACGATCAAAGACGGGTTTAATAAAATAAGTCGCGAGATAGAAAATTTTGACGCTTTTTACGTGCTTGACGCAAACGGCATACAGGTTGAAAACTCAATCAGCCTAAACCAAAATTTTAAGATAGGAGCAGGCGAAAATCGCTCAAATAAGGCGTATTATTATAGAGCCGTGAGAGAAAAGCGCTGTATTTTAAGCGATCCTTACCCGTCAACGCTAAACGGCAATCTATGCGTAACTGCAAGCACGCCGATATACGACGATAAAAACGAGCTAAAATTTATTGCGTGTATAGACATTTCGCTTGAAAATATATTGGAAATGACCGATGCCGGTAAGATCGAAAACTATTTCGGTAAATTTTTAAAATCCGTTTATACGCTGTTTTGTGCGGCGCTTTTGATGATTTGCACTTTTTTATTTTGGCATGGCGTGAAAAGCTTTATTTCTAAAAGTATCGAGCATATAAATATCGAAGAGATTTTTGAATCCACGATTATCTTAACTCTAGCGCTAGCTATTTTCGATCTTGTGAAGACAATTTTTGAAGAAGAGGTCATCGGCAAAAGCCATGACGAAAATAGCGTCGTTTATAAAACTATGGTGCGATTTATCGGTTCTATCATCATCGCGCTTGCGATTGAAGCGCTTATGCTCGTGTTTAAATTTGCAATAACCGCGCCGGAAAATATCATAAACGCTATTTATTTGATAGGCGGCGTAGCGGTGTTGATGATTGCACTAAGCATATATCTTTTTAGCGTAAAAAAGCAGGATATTAGATGATAGGGATTATTGACTATAAGGCAGGTAATATTAAAAGCGTAATAAACGCATTTAATTACGTCGGGTATGATTGTGAGCTGGTTAGCCGACCGGAGGCTCTAAAAAACTACGATCGTATCGTCTTGCCGGGAGTAGGGGCTTTCGGCGAAGCTATGGCAAGACTGAGAGCGGAAAATATGGATGATGCTATAAAAGAGTTTGTTTGTAGCGGACGAGCTTTTTTGGGTGTATGTCTTGGTATGCAGCTGCTTTTTGACAGAAGTTTCGAGTTTGGAAGTAATGAGGGTTTGGGACTTATAAAAGGCGAAGCGGTCAAATTCGATACGAATAAATTCGATCAGGCTCTTAAAATCCCGCATATCGGCTGGAATGCGTTGGAATTTACCCGTCAAATGCCTATAAACGCGGGGCTAAAATCGATCGAGTATCTTTATTTTGTTCATAGCTATCATGCGGTTTGCGACGATAAATTCGTGCTTGCAAAGACCGGATACGGGTATGATTTCGTAAGTGCCGTCGCACATGAAAATATCTATGGATTTCAGCCTCACCCCGAAAAAAGCCATGACGTGGGGCTTAAAATTTTAGAAAATTTCGGGAGGCTTTGATGGAAATTTTCCCCGCGATAGATCTAAAAGACGCCAAAGCCGTAAGACTTAGTAGAGGGTTGATGCAAAGCGCTAAAATCTATAGCGATAAGCCGCACGAGCTTGCTAAAACGTTTGAAGATTTTGGAGCAAAATGGCTTCATGTAGTTGATTTAGACGGTGCTTTTGCGGGCGAGACGATAAATTTCGACGTAGTTGAAAACATAGTAAAGCACACTAATTTAAAAGTGCAAATAGGCGGCGGGATACGTGATCAAGAGCGAATAAAACGATATTTGGATATAGGCGCTTCGCGTGTAATACTAGGCTCGATAGCGCTTAAAAATCCCCTTTTTGTGCGCAAAATGGCAAGACTTTACCCTATCGTAGTCGGGATAGACGCTAAAAACGGCTTTGTGGCGACGCAGGGCTGGGCGGAAGTAAGCGATATGAGGGCGACCGATTTGGCACAAGAATTTGCAAATGCGGGCGTGGAAGCGATAATCTGTACCGACATAAATAAAGACGGTATGCTTGAGGGCATAAACGTGAAATTTACGCTTGATATAGCTCGCGCAAGCGGTGTAGATACGATTGCAAGCGGAGGAGTTAGCGGAATAGACGATATATTGCGCTTAAAACAAAGCGGCGAAGCGGCCGGTATCATCGTCGGAAAAGCTTATTATGAAGGTAAAATCGATCTAAAAGAGGCTTTTAGCAAAGTTTTATAATTAAAGCTTTGATAAATTTAAAATTTGATAGAATAAAGCAATTTTTACTAAAAGGACATTATGTGAAGATTTTAGTCGTAGATGATAGCTCAACTATGAGAAGGATTATAAAAAATACTTTACAAAGACTTGGACATCAAGAAATTTTAGAGGCCGAACATGGGCTTGAAGCTTGGAATTTAATGGCGCAAAATAGTAATATTGACGTGCTTATTACGGATTGGAATATGCCTGAAATGAATGGTTTGGAGCTTGTAAAAAAGGTTCGAGCCGAGCAAAAATACGTGGATATGCCTATAATAATGGTAACTACCGAGGGCGGTAAAGCCGAGGTTATCACGGCTTTAAAGGCCGGCGTGAATAACTACATAGTAAAACCTTTTACGCCTCAGGTTTTAAAAGAGAAGCTTGAAGACGTTCTTGGTTAATGAGAGATAAATTCTACGAATTAAGTATAAAAACATCGGAATTTTACGATGAAATTTTGGAGTTAGCTTTCTCTTTTGGGATTACCTGTCTGCAAGAACTTGACGATGAGATAATCATCCGCGACGAAGACGATTTAAGTCAAATCGAGTGGGGTATAAACGAATACGCGCAAAGATTAAGCGCGACGCTCAAAAAAACAAACGACGTAAAAACAAAACTCGAAGTCAAAGAAAATAAAGACTGGATAAACGAGTATAAAAAAGCGGTCAAACCTATACTTTTAGATAAAATTTACGTTCGTCCGAGTTGGGAAAAAGAACTATCGGGCGTTACAAATATTATAATTGATCCTGCTTTGGCATTTGGCTCCGGGCATCATGAAAGCACGAGCTCTTGTTTGCTATTTTTGCAAAAATACGCCAAAAAAGGCAAAAAAGCGCTTGACGTCGGTTGCGGAAGCGGAATTTTAAGCATAGCGCTTGCTAAGCTCGGTTGTGATGTTGATGCTTGCGATACTGACGAGCAAGCAATAGATAGCTCGAAAAATAACGCTTTATTAAATGAAGTAAATTTTCATAAAATTTGGATCGGCTCCATAACAAATTTAAATAATAAATACGATGTAGTCGTCGCAAATATTATAGCCGACGTAATATTTATGCTTGCAAACGATTTGAAAAACTCTTTAAATCATGATGCGTATCTTATGCTTTCAGGAATTTTGATAAAGTATGAAGATAGAATAAAACAAACTTTTAAAGAGCTTGAACTAGTCGAGCAAAAATTACTTAACGACTGGGTTAGTTTCGTTTTTAAAAAAAATTAAGAGGAATTGAATGAATAATCAAAACAATAAAAATCAAAATAACGGCGATAATAACGGCTTTTTTAATAAAAATCCGATATTTATTTTTGCTGTTTTCGCAATAGTCGTGGTGCTTGCTTTTAGGAGCTTTACCGGAGACAATATAGGTTCGATAAGTATGGGTTCGCAAGCTCAAAGTAAGACGATAGCGTATTCGGAATTTAAAGATATGCTAAAAGCTAAGCAAATAAGCGAGGTAGCTATATCCGATAACACCATCAGAGCTGCCGGAAATGATAAGAGTATTTATGTAGTAAAACGCGTTAGCGATCCTATGTTAGTTAGTCTGCTTGAGCAAAATAACGTCGCGTATAGCGCTTATAACGATACGAATTGGTTTACCGAACTTCTTTTTTCATGGGTATTGCCCGTATTTATATTTTTTGGGATATGGATGCTTTTGGCTAGTCGTATGCAAAAAAATATGGGTAGTGGAATACTCGGCATAGGGAGCGCAAAAAAGCTTATAAACTCCGAAAAACCAAAGGTAAAATTTGACGATGTAGCCGGTGTAGAAGAGGCTAAAGAAGAGGTTCAAGAGATCGTGGATTATCTAAAAAGTCCGGATAAATATCTAAATTTGGGCGCGAAAATTCCAAAGGGAATTTTACTTGTAGGACCTCCGGGTACGGGTAAAACCTTGCTTGCAAGAGCCGTTGCGGGAGAGGCCGACGTGCCGTTTTTTTCTATGTCGGCTTCAAGTTTTATCGAAATGTTCGTAGGTGTCGGGGCAAGTCGCGTGCGCGATTTGTTCGAAAATGCAAAAAAAGAAGCCCCTGCGATAGTATTTATAGACGAGATAGATGCGATAGGCAAGAGTAGAAATTCCGGTCCTATGGGGGGCAACGACGAACGCGAACAGACGTTAAATCAGCTACTTTCGGAAATGGACGGGTTTGATGCGGATAAATCCCCCGTAATAGTTATTGCCGCAACGAACAGACCCGAAATTTTAGATGCGGCTCTTTTGAGACCGGGTAGATTTGATAGACAGGTTCTTGTCGATAAGCCGGATTTTAAGGGTCGTTGCGATATTTTAAAAGTCCATATGAAAGACGTAAAGATAGGTAAAGACGTTAGTCTTGAGGATATAGGGCGACTTACTACCGGGCTTGCCGGAGCCGATCTTGAAAATATTATAAACGAAGCCGCGCTTCTTGCCGGACGTAAATCAAAGCCTTTTGTAGAGCAAGCCGATCTAGTCGAGGCTGTCGAACGCTCTATCGCGGGTTTAGAAAAAAAATCTCGTCGCGTAAATCCGAAAGAGAAAAAGATAGTTACGTATCACGAATGCGGTCATGCATTGATAGCCGAGATAACAAAAGGTGCCAAAAAGGTTACGAAAGTTTCCGTTGTACCTCGCGGACTTGCGGCTCTAGGCTATACCTTAAATACCCCTGAAGAAAATAAATTTATGATGCAAAAGCATGAGCTTATAGCGGAAGTTGATGTGTTGTTGGGAGGTCGCGGTGCGGAAGAAGTGTTTATAAAAGAAATTTCAACCGGCGCTAGCAATGACCTGGAAAGAGCGACGGATATTATAAAAGCCATGGTAAGTATGTATGGTATGAGCGACGTTGCCGGGCTTATGGTGCTTGAAAAACAGCGTGCGACGTTTCTAAACGGCGGACAAACCATAAAAGATTATAGCGATAAGATGGCTGAAAAAGTAGATGAATTCGTAAAAAATATGCTTCATGAAAGGTATGCCGCCGTTTTAGATTCGCTTGAAACTTATCGCGGTGCGATAGAAAATATGGTGAGCGCGCTTTATGAAGAGGAAACTATAGAAGGCAAAAGAGTTCGTGAGATTATCGCAACTTACGAGGAGGAAAACGGACTTGAAACTCGTTTAAATCCTATTGACGAGCACGACGACAAGCACAACAAACATGCTAACCA
>JAJQAF010000252.1 GCA_021203945.1 Campylobacter sp. | reverse complement strand
AACGTTTGCTATGCCAATGCCTACGTATGCGCCCGCGGTTGCCGCCAAAAGCGTAGCTGCGTACAGTTGATTAGTTTGTTTGATAATCGTACTTAACGAGCTTTGTGAATACGCCGCTTCATTCTCTCTTGAGTTTTCGTTGGCATAATTTCTATTATATAAACTCATTTTTCTCTCCTTTAAAATTTTTGTCTAAATTTATCCAAAATTAGGTAAATAATAATTAAAATTTGACTTAATTGCACTCGATATTTACAATATACTTAGATTAAACAAAAATTGATATAATCACACATAAAAAACAGATTTGGAGACGGTATGGATTCCTTGCTTGAAGGCGCTGTTAAATTTATGGAAGACGGGTTTTTGGAACACGAAGAACTGTTTAAGAGGTTGCAACACGCACAAGATCCGCATACTCTGTTTATTTCGTGCGTTGATTCGCGCGTCGTGCCTAATTTGATAACAAATTGCCTCCCGGGCGAGCTTTTTATGGTTAGAAATATTGCGAACATAGTGCCTCCTTACCGTGTAAGCAGCGAATTTTTAGCTACCACTTCAGCCATAGAATACGCGCTTGAGGTTTTAAATATTAGAAATATTATAATATGCGGGCATTCTAATTGCGGCGGCTGTGCGGCGCTTTATCAAGACGAGAGCAAATTTCAAAACACTCCGAACGTTAAAAATTGGATAAAACTGATCGAACCTATAAAATATGAAGTGCTAAAATTTACAAGCGACGATCCGGCTAAAATGGCATGGCTTACGGAGCGATTAAACGTTATAAATTCTATAGAAAATATCCTAACATATCCAAATGTCGAGAATGAGTATAAAGCGGGTAGGCTCGAAATTTACGGCTGGCATTACATTATCGAAACGGGTGAAATCTTTAGCTACGATTTAAACGGCAAGACCTTTAAACTTTTGGCCGTTAGACAGGACAAGCATGAGTAAAATTTTATTTTCGTTACTCTTGTGCTTGGCTTTTTGCTTTGGTGCCGACGATAACAAAACCGCACAAGATGAGAAAAATATCGTCGATATAACAAATCAAATCCAAACCATAAACGGGCAGATACAAATTTTAAAGGCTCAGCAGAGCGATACGAACTCATCAACTAAATCGTCCAATTTAACCACGCTTGAAAAGAAAAAGGCAAAATTGCTTGATCAAATTCCTTTGTCTATTATGCAAATCGACGTTAAACAAAAGGATGTCGACAGATTTAAACTGCAAAAGTCGAATCTCGAAAAAAGAGTTGCAAGATATGAAAAGCAATCAAATAAAAATCTCTACGTTCAGAATGCAATCGAACTTGAAAAGCTAAAGGTGGCCGAAGCTTATTATACGGCGCTCATTAATATCGAAAATATATTTAAAAACGGCGCAAAAGAGGGCTCTATAAAAGAGACGATAGACGCGGGGCTTTTAGATTTGCAGACGAACTCCTACGTTAGTATCAAGGAGCTAAAAGAAATTTTAGGCGATAGTACGACCGCTTATGATAGTTCGTTTGCGGAGCTTGATCTTCAAAAGGCTACAAGCGAGGAAATCTTAGCTTACTTAAAAGCAAACGCCGAACTTCTAAGCTCAAGCCTTATACTCTCCGAGCTAAATTTAGCCAATGCGATAGAGTATATTAATAAATCGATCCCCATAAATTCAGCAAAATTTAATACGGGTAAGATCGTCGTTATAGTTGCGGTCTTCGTCTTTTTTGTTTCGCTAACCAGACTTTTGGCAAAATTTACTTATTGGCTGATGTCTATTTTAGGATCGCTAAAAAATAGCGAAGATATAAAAGAGCAAATTTTAGACATAATTAAAAAACCTATTACTTTTTTACTTATCGTCCTTGCCTTAAACATTTGCACAGGCATAGGATTTTATCCAGCGCCCAAACCCATAAATATCGCCAATATATTTTCTATAATTGATATAGTCGGTTTTACGTGGCTTATTTTGGCGATACTTGACGGATACGGAACGCTCTTTTTAGGCGAGATCGCGCAAAAAAGCGGACGCAAAGAAGTAGTGAATTTAGTCCTTAAAATAGTCTATTTCATAGTCGTCGTAGTCGCGTTTTTGATGGTGTTGAAAAAATTGGGCTTTGATATTTCCGCTTTGATTGCTTCGCTAGGAATAGGCGGTTTAGCCGTTGCTTTTGCGGCGAAAGACATAATCGCGAATTTTTTCGCCTCAGTAATGTTGCTTTTTGATAACTCGTTTTCTCAAGGAGATTGGATAGTTTGCGGCGACATAGAGGGCACGGTAGTCGAGATAGGCTTTAGAAAAACGACGGTTAGAAGCTTTGATAATGCGCTTATCTTCGTGCCGAATTCTAAGCTGGCAGGCGATCCTATAAAGAACTGGTCGCGCCGAAAAGTAGGGCGAAATATAAAGATAACGATCGGTCTTACTTATGATTCAAAGCCGGATGTTCTTTTAAAATGTATAGAAGATATAAAACGGATGTTACTTGAGCATCCTAAAATTTCAAAGTCGGATAACGGCGGAAGGTTTAGCGCAAAGGACAGCAGAAGTAGATTTAAGCAGAATATCGTTAGCATAGACGATCTGGCCGGCTATAAAAGCATACTTAGAGTATGGTTGGATAAGTTAAACGATAGTTCGATAGATATAAATATAGATTGTTTTACAAAGACTATTATAGGAGACGAGTATATAGAGATTAAGCAAGATATTATATTTAAGATAATGGATATTGTGAATAATAACGGATTGAGCTTCGCGTTTCCTAGCCAAAGTTTATATATGCAAAACGGCGATTCAAACGGATTGCTTATTTTAAACAACGAAAAAAATCAAAAGGAGATATTATGAGTGATTTTAACGATGAGGAATTTGAGTATAACGAAGATGACTTGGAGGACGAGCAAGAAACTTCGTATAGCTATAATTACGATGAAAACGATTACGAATACGACGATAGCGACGAAGACGAAGAGAGTTACGACTCGTATTAAAATTTAATGGGGAAATTTTGACGCAGGATTTTGTAGATCAGGGTAGCTATAAGGCGATTGAAGATATTTATAAGCTGATATTAAACATAATGATGATCGGAAATTTATTCGGTCTGATTTTTTTAATATCGTTAAATACGCTTATCTCTTTAAACTGCTTTTTATTTTTTATGCTTGCCGTAATAATAAGGCTAAAATTTAAAATAAAATATAGAATTTTAATCTCGTTTATATTTCACTTAAACGTAATATCGGAAACCTTGATAGGCGTTATATATATAGGTTGGAACTGCGGAATTTGGATTATTCTAGCGGGCACGATATTTGCGAACTACTTTTTGGCGTTTAACTCAAGGGCTATTACTTATGGTGTTTGCATGCTTGAACTAGGCTTGCTTATATACCTTTACTCGACTTACGGTGACTTGCCTATTGCCGTTCCGCATTGGATCGAAATGACCATGAATATCGTTAATATTTTACTTGTTTTTTATACTATTTTAAAGCTTTCCATATATGCCAATGTTATTACTTCCAGCGGCTATCGACAGATTCATGAAGAAAAAGAACGACTTGAAAAGATGTCCAAACACGATTTTTTAACCGGGCTTTTAAACAGGCGAACTATTGAAAAGGTCTTAAAATACGAGCTTGGTATGCTTGGAGATAAAAGCACGAATACGAATTTAGTCGTAATGTTGGGCGATATAGATGATTTTAAAAAGATAAACGATACTTACGGGCATGATTGGGGAGATATGATCTTAAAAGAGATCGCAAAAGCCTTAATGAATACGTTTAGAAAAGACGATTACGTCTGTCGCTGGGGCGGAGAGGAATTCTTAATAATTTTGCCCGATACGAAAATAGATTTTATCCATAAAATAACAAGTCGTCTTACAAAAAATATAAACTACGTAAAGCTACCGGATAAGACGTCGGTTAGTATGACGTTTGGTATGTTGGTTTGTATAAACGGAGTAAGTGCGAAATTTGAATACGTCGTAAATAAAGTGGATAAATTGCTTTATAAAGGTAAGCAACATGGTAAAGATCGCATAGAAATGGAAATTTTAAATAATGTCGAAAGCGCAAAAAACGATGATAACTAAAATTTCATTTCCGTTGGCGTTTAAAATCATAATAACGATAGCTTTGTTGGTGCATGCCTTTTATCTTGTCGCCTTTTTCTTTATACAAGAGGAAATTTTAGTTAGCACAAATATATTTTCCATAGTTTTTTATATGTTTGCTATCAAACTTCTCTTAGATAGCGACGAAAACGGCAAATTAGTAGCTGTCTTGTTTCAGATTGAAGTGCTTTTACATGCAATGGCTTGCATAGCGGTTTTGGGTTGGGGATATGGATTTGAGCTTTTATTTTTGGTTTCTACCGTTATGTTATTTTTCACTCCTTTTAGCTATAAACGTATAAATTATGTGCTAACGACGATGCAAATTTTAGCTTCAATCACGTTTTACGTTTTGTTTGAGGATAAAGAGATTAAATCCTACGGTAATTATAAAGATTTCTTTTTTATCTTTAATCTTTGTATGGTTTCTATGTTTTCTATAATGGTTTCATATCTTTTGGAAATTTCAAATTCTTTCGTATTTTTAAATATTTTAGAGCAAAAAGAGAATATGAAAACCATCGTAAATCACGATCCGCTAACCGGACTTCTAAATAGGGCTTCCATTCAAGATATTTTGCAACGGCAATCATTGTTTGAAAATATAGATTTTGCAGTAGTTATGTGCGATATAGATGATTTTAAAAAGATAAACGATACTTACGGGCATAGCGCCGGAGATGAGGTTTTAAAGAGCTTGTCTAAAATTTTTAAAAACACCTTTAGAAACGATGATTATATAGCTCGCTGGGGCGGGGAGGAATTTTTGGTTATTATCAGAAATACTAAAAAAATCGCCGCTATCGGCGTAGTAAATCGCGTAAGAGAATTACTAAATGAAAATATCGTAGAATTTGAAGGCAAGAAAATAAACGCTACCATGACTTTCGGCGTTATAACGCACGATAACATGGGTGAATTCGATATAACAAAAATGATAAAACAAGCCGACGAGCTTTTATACGACGGCAAACGAAGCGGTAAAAATATAGTAATGAGTGCGGAATTTAACCCCGCTTATTAAAGCGAGGTTAAATTTTTAATATCCTATTAGGCTTGGAAGCCAAAGCGAAATTTGTGGGATATACGTGATCAAAATAAGTCCTATGAAAAGCATCAGAGTCCAAGGTAGGCAAGCTATGATGATATCTTTTAAATTTATACCCGTAAGACCGCTTGCGACGAATAAATTTAATCCCACGGGCGGCGTAATCATGCCTATTTCCATATTTACGATCAAAACTATACCAAAATGGATCGGGTCTATACCAAGCTGAAGCGCAATCGGTAAAAGTAGAGGAACCATAATCATAACGACGCTTGAAGGCTCCATAAACTGCCCCATTATAAAAAGCAAAATATTTACGATGATTAAAAAGCCTATTTTACCGATATTTGCCGCCAAAATACTATCGGCTATGGCTTGGGGAATTTGCTCGCTCGTAAGCAGATACGCAAATACGACCGCATTTGTAATGATAAAAAATATCATCGCCGTAGTAAGCGCCGAATCAAGGCAGATCGCCCAAAGATCTTTTACTTTTATATCTTTATAGACGAAAAGCGAAATAAACAGCGCATACACCGCACTAGCCGCCGCAGCTTCGGTCGGAGTGAAAATCCCTCCGTATATTCCGCCGATAACGACGACTATGATAAGCAAAGCCCAAAACGCTTTAGCGAATTTTTTGATACGCTCGCTCATAGGCTCGGGCGAGCTTGCTTTAAAACCAAGTCTTTTTGCACCAAAATATGTCTGCGCTAGCATCATGCTACCGAGCATAAGACCCGGTATAACGCCCGCCATAAATAGCTTGCCTATACTAACCTCGGCCGTAACGCCGTAAACGATCATTACAACCGAAGGAGGAATGAGAATTCCAAGCGAGCCCGCAGTCGTAATGCCGCCGACTGCATATGAAGGCGGATAGCCCGCTTCTTTTATCGCCGCAAACATAATCGAGCCGATCGCTACAACGGTTGCGGGAGAGCTTCCCGAAACCGCTGCAAAAATAATACAAGCAAAGATAGCGCTCATCGGCAAACCGCCCGGCAAATGCCCTACCATCGACTTTGCAAAGTCGATTATTCGTTTAGCCGAACCGCCTTTGCTGAGTAAATTTCCCGCTAAGATGAACATAGGAATCGCCATCAATGAAAATTTATTAATGCCGTCAAAAATCAGCTGCGGAATAGTCGCTACGTCAAGCTCGGTAAAAAGCATCATCGTTAAAACGGTGCTTGCTCCAAGCGAGATCGCTACGGGAACGCCGATAAGCATAAGTCCGAATAAAGATATGAATAAAAACGCGATAGTCATGGCGCTCTCCTAATCTTTAATTACAGAATCATGCACTAACTCTGCTTCGGCATTGACGATTACCTTATCGGCAGGGGTTTTATATATCTCATAAACCTTCTCGCCCGCGCGGTAACTTGCACCCAAAAACGCAATGGGAAGCACAAGCATGAGAATCCACTGCGGCACGCCAAGATCGACGCTCATATACTCAAGCTCATACAATATCTGCAAATACTGGATACCATAAACAACGATGAAGAGCAAAAACGCCGTCGTCAAAACGCTTGAAAATATCATATATATTTTTGCTATTTGCGGCGGAAATTTTTCTATTAAAATAGTAACGGAAATATGGATACCTTTTTTAAATCCATAGGCGGCGGCAAAAAATGCCGACCATATAAAAAGATAATTAGTAGCTTCTCCCGCCCATGCAAAACCGCTATTAAACACATATCGCATAACGACATTGATAAAGGCGAGCAGCGTTCCCGCTGCTATACCCGCTACGGCGATCGTTTTATTAACCCAAGCAATGCCTATGTCTAAAATTTCAAAAAATTTTTGCATAAAAACTCGCTTTTTATTTCGTATTTATAGTTTTTTCTATCAAATCCTGTCCGATTACCTGATAGAAATTCGGATAAATACTCTTCATAACCTCAGCCCATTTGGCTTTTTGCGCTGCGTCTAAAGTGAAAATTTCAAGCTTTTTAGTCTCATCGGCATATTTTTTCAAAAGCTCGATTATGTGAGCGTCTTCTTTAGCCGTCTCTTCACGCTCAAATTTCGTAGCCTCGCTTAAAGCTTGAATAACGTGTTTTTTCATATCATCGGGCAAGCCTTTCCAAAATTTATCGCTTACGATAACTAAATAGCCCAAATATCCATGCCCCGAGATAGTTAAAGAGCTTTGAACTTCATGAAATTTAGTATTGTAAAAGTTTGAAAGCGGATTTTCGGTAGCATCGACGACTCCTTGCTGAAGTGCAGAATAAACCTCTGAAAACGGTAAAATTTGCGGGTTACCGCCGACTACTTTGATCTGCTCTTCGAGGACTTTTGAGCTTTGGATTCTAAATTTCTGCCCCTTCGCGTCATCAGGATTAATTATAGCTTTTTTGCTTGAGCTAAAATGCTTAAATCCTGCGTCCCAATAATCAAGCGCCACAAAGCCCTTTTTAGAAACCAAATCTTTCAAAGCCTGCCCCACTTCGCCGTCTTGAACTGAATGAAGGGGTGCGTCGTCTCTAAAAATAAACGGCATATCAAATAGCTGAAATTGAGGCACGA
>JAJQAF010000240.1 GCA_021203945.1 Campylobacter sp. | reverse complement strand
GCCTTAAATAGCCTATTCGCCTTTGATTACACATCTTACGTTGATCCATGAAAGCAACATTAACGCACCAAAAAATGCCGTTACAACAGTGCTTACGGGCTGGCTGGTAAAAAACATTGAAAATAGCAAAGTCTCTTGCTTAATTATCGCAAAAATACCCGCTGCGAGCAAGAGTGCAGTAAAGCCCAAGCAAGATGAAGAATATATGCTAAATAGCCTATTTTGCGTGATTTGCGCCATTTTATAGCTGATTTTGATCCATATCGCGGCAAAACAAATAAAGCAGCCGAAAAATAGTGCGAAAAAGTTTATTAGAGGCATTGTCTGCGTTATGTGGTCTATCGCGTATGCTAGGGCTAAAAGAATGATAAACACCACGATTAACGAGTTTTTATATCTTTTAAATACGTTATTTTGCGATAATGCGGCGATTTTATTAAACGCAAGCCACAAACATGCAACGGATACGGTGCTGCCTATCAAATTTACCGTTCTTAAAATATAGTTTTGCTCTAATATTATTTCAAACGGAAGTATATTTGAAAACCTTATAAAAATAATCTGTATGATTACGACTATAAACATAACGATACTTGCGTAAATGCCTTGCATACGTGCTTTTTGTAAAAGCGGAGAGTTTTGCAGAGTGATTAAATTTGAGTTCATTTTTGCCTTTGTCAGAATAAATCCGGCAATGATTTTATAAAAATGTTTTTTAAATATATGTTAAAATCGACTGAAATTTTAAATTTAATTTTAGCGTAAATCCAGATTAAATTTGGATTGCAAATTTAATCCGCAAAAAATATAATGCGCCGGTTGCCACTTTGACGCGGGACATATCTTGGACTTAAAAACTATCTTGAACATTGAAAGATATACGAAAAAATGGTGATTAAAAAGCTTTCTTTAAAGATAAATACTCTTACTTATAGTTTATGTGATTTTTATATTTTAGCCGCTTAAGCTTTTGATTTAACGGGCGTGTTCTCGGATAATGTTTTGTTTGGTGATTGTATAAATTACCTTTTATTCGCCGCCTCTTAAAAATAGTCTCTTTATTTTGTTTAGTCCAAGTTTCATGCCGCTGTATTTCATCATTTTCGCCATCTTTTTCCACATATATAGTTCGTAGCAAGGGTGCGGACAGCGATGACAACGCGGTTTTTCTATATGCGGGCAGGCTTGGAGTCTCGCATACGCATATCTAGCCATATGCTCGCAATCGGCACAAAGCTCAAATTCTACGCTAATAACTTCCGGCTCGGCGTTATAACTTAGCTTTTGGGCGCATTTTCGTTTGGGTTCGTCTTTATGTTTATCATTGCAATATATTTGTATAAATTTCGTAACGGTCGTTACCTCGTAGCAAAATTTTTCTCTATTCATTTTAATCCTTTTTGAAAATGTTAGCCAAAAAATATAAAATTTTATTTGAGATAAATCAACACGACCATAGTTTAACAAATATTAAGGTCATATAAAATTTAAGGCTCTATTTTAACAAAATATCAGCTTTTAATAGATACGAGCGGCGTCAAGATTGTTTAAATTTTGAATTTTGCCAAAGCTCTTTTGTAGTCGTCCTCACTATCTATGCCGATACTTTGGCTTGAAATTTCAAGCATTGCTATACGTTTTCCATTTTCAAGAGCGCGTAATTGTTCAAGCTTTTCTGTGGTTTCAAGGCTTGAGGAGCGTAGCGAGCAAAACTCTCGTAAGCTGGCGGCGCTATATCCGTAAATGCCGAGATGAGCTTTGTATTTACGGCATTCGCTTCTGTTAAAAGGTATGCGAGAGCGTGAAAAATATAGTGCAAAGCCGTCAAAATCAGTCACGACTTTTACCAAATTTTTATCATCGGCAAACTCGTCCGTGATCATTTTGTAACACGAAAACATAAAAGCTTCGTTCTTGCGAGTTTGGCAGAAATTCCTAAATTTTAGGATATTTTCAGGCTCGATAAAGGGCTCGTCGGCTTGGACGTTTATAACGATCTCTTCTTTGGCTAGCCTTAAAATTTGCGCCGCTTCGTTGATACGATCCGTTCCGCTTTGATGATCTTTGCTCGTCATCACGGCAGTCAGCCCGTGCTCTTTTGCGATCGCTAAAATTTTATCGTCATCAACCGCGACCGCGACGTCATCGCATTCGCTCACTCTTTTAGCCGTGGCTACAAACATTGGTACTCCGTTTATATCGCACAAAATTTTGTTTGCAAATCTCGTTGAGGCTAGGCGTGCGGGTATGATTATCATATTTTTATCCATTCTAAAATTTTATTTTCTATCGCGTTTTGCTCTATAACTTCCGGATGTAAAACAGGCGCGTCAAATAGAGCGTTTATCGTATTTGGCACCTTATCATTTAAAATTTCGGACATTTTTTTAAGGGCATCTTTTTCGCCGCCTTTTACCTTTATATCGCAAGCTTTCATCATGCTCGGCGTAAATTTTACCCAATGCGCAGTTGAGGTTATGACGTTTATTCGCGATTGTTCTACCATTTTTAGACACGTTGCCGTGTGCGGATCGATCGCCGCACCTTTTTTTGCCCAAAATTTTATATAGTTTTCGCACTCTTTATCGGTGCAAAAATCGGCTTTAAAATCCGATTTTAAGGCTTCAAGCTCGTCTTTGTTTAATTTATAAAATTTATTTTTATTTAGCTCGTCCATTAGCTCTTTTGTTCTGATCGCGCCGAATTTGTCGAAAAGCAAGCGCTCGACGTTTGAGCTAAGCAAAATATCCATAGCAGGGCTTATAGTTTTTATTAGGGTTTTGCCTCTCATATCGTAAATACCGTTCGTAAAAAGCTCCGTCAAGATGTTGTTTGCGTTTGAAACGATCTTGATTTTATTGATTTTAGCGCCCATTTTTTTAGCGTAATACGCCCCCAAAGCGTTGCCGAAATTTCCGCTCGGCACTATTACGTCAAAGGTATCGTTTTTGCCCAGTTTCCCGAGTTTCAAAAGACGCGCGTAAGCATAGGCGTGATAGATGATCTGAAACAAAATTCTACCGAAATTTACGGAATTAGCCGCGCTTAGTTTGAAATGATTTTCAGCTAGCTGCGTTTTAAAATTTCGGCTCGCCAGAAGCGTTTTTAGCGCACGTTGCGCGTCGTCAAAGTCGCCTTTTATACCGAATACTTTTAAATTTTCGCCTTGCATACAGACCATTTGAAGTCGCTGAACTTCGCTGGTTCCTTTGTCGGGATATAAGCAGACGGCTTTTATATTTTTAGCGTCGGCGAATGTTTGCAAAGTGGCAGGTCCCGTATCGCCGCTGGTGGCACACATGATTAGATATTTTTCGCCTCTTTTTTGCGCAAGAGCGCTTAAAATTTCACCGAAAGGCTGAAGTGCCATATCTTTAAAGGCGCGCGTAGGTCCGTGATAAAGTTCGTTTATATATAAATTTTTGTCTAATTTTTTAAATTCTACCGGAGTATTTGGTCGGTCAAAATTTTTGTAGCGTTTCAAAGCCTTTTTGAAGCTTGCCTCGTCTATATCGAATTTAAATAGGGAAATTATGTTAATCGCTAGTTTTTCATAGCTTAATTCGCAAAATTCTTGCCACATTTTCGCGTTGATTTTCGGTAACTTCATCGGTGCGTATAGTCCGCCGTAGGAACTGCTAGGGTTTAAAAGCGCCGTGCTTAAATTTACTCTTTTTACCTTATCTTTTTTATCCGTTCGCGTTGATACTAATCTCATTTTTTGCCTTTTGTTTGATTTTTAACCCAAATTTTGTATTTTTTAAAGACGTTTTTCGGCTTAATAGACAAAATTTCGGGTAGTTCGTAGTCGTGATTTGTCTTTATAAATTCGGCTATTTTTTTAAATTTAGCGTCCGTTTTGATAAACAAAACTCTCTCTTTATCGCTATTTATCTTCTTATCCCAAAAATAGACACTGTCGGTTTTTACGCTACTAACACAAGCGGCCAGATTATTTTTAACGAGCTTTTTGCTTAGTTTTTTTGCCGATTTTTTATCCGCTACGGAGGTTATTAAAATTTTCATTCTCTTATCATCGTTCCTATACCGTCGTCCGTAAAAAGCTCAAGCAGTAGCGAATGCGGTAATCTTCCGTCAAGTATATGCGCGTTTTTAACGCCGTTTTTAACACATTCAAGCGCGGCATCAACTTTAGGTATCATACCGCCGCTTATCGTGCCGTCGGCTTTTAATGCGTTGATTTGCGATTCGTTTAATTTGCTTAGCAAAATTTTATCTTTATCCAATATGCCTTGCGTATCGGTTAAAAAGATCACTCGTTCGGCTTTTAAAGCGCTTGCGACCTTGCTTGCGCATAGATCGGCGTTTATGTTGTAGCTATTTGCCTCGTCATCGGTAGCTATGGGGGCTATTACGGGGATTAGTCCGTTTTCTAGCAGTCCGTTTAAAACGTAGGTGTTTACGTATTCTATTTCACCGACAAAGCCGTATTTGCCGCTATTTAGCACCTTGGCTTTAAGTAGATTTGCGTCTTTGCCGCTTATGCCAAGCGCTCTTGCGCCGTTTTTGTTTAAAAGCGCCGTGATTTCTTTATTGATATTGCCGCTAAGCACCATTTCTACGATCTCCATCGTATCTTTGTCGGTTACGCGAAGTCCGTCTACGAATTCGTTTCGGATCTGTAAGCGATCAAGGTAAGAATTTATCTTTTTACCGCCTCCATGCACGATCACAACCTTGCAACCGACTATCTGAAGTAAAGCTATATCGCGAACGAAGTCGTTTTTTAGCTCATCGTCTATTTGCGCCGAACCGCCGTATTTGACGACAAAAATTTTATTGCGAAATTTTTGAATATACGGCAATGCCGATATGATGATCTGTGCGGTAGATAGGGTATTTTGCAAAATTTTATCCTTAGCTTAAATGCCAAATTATAGCAAAACGGGCTTAAATTTTAGACTTTATTAGAGTCTTAAATTCGTCGCTTAGTGTTGTTTTTAGAGCGATGATTGAAATCGGCAGATCAAAATCTTTAACCTTCACGAAATCTTTTCCGGTCATCAAAATCGAGTTTGCGTCGTATTTTTGTAAAATTTTATCAAGCTCGTCCTTGCTAAAGTTGTGATGATCGGGATAGAAAATTTGAGCTGTCGTATCTTTAAAAAACGGCTCAAGACGCATCGGATTTGCAATCGCCGTAACTAAAACCATCTTTGGCGCGGGATTTAAAATTTCGCTATGTCTAAAATGCGTTTTGTTTAGCTCGGCTATAAAATCGGCAAATCGATAAAAGCCGATCGGATAGCGATAAGCCCCACTTGGAATGGTAAAATTGAGCGTTGGTTTTGGGTTAGGGCGCACTAAAACGTCAAATTTTTTAATGTGAAATTTGCCAAAGCCGTCGTCAAGCAGAATATATTTAGCTCCCGCGTTTTTGGCGTATATTATAGCTTTATCGCGATCTTCGCTAACGATTACGTTTGCGTTTTTTACGGCGGTCGCGTATTCCATCGCCTCATCTCCGCTATCGCTAACGTTTGTTAAAATTTTACCGTTTTTGCAAACGACCAACATGCCTTTTGAAGCTCTTTTATAGCCGCGAAGTATGATAAACGCTCCTTTAAACTCATTTGCTATCGCGATACAAAGAGGCGTTTTACCGCTTCCCCCAAGATTTAGATTTCCTATACTTAAAATTTTAATACCGAAATCTTTTTGACGAACGAAAATTTTTTTGACCCAAACCCCGCAAGTATAAATCAAACTAATCGGCAAAAGTGCGTAAGCTAAAATTTTTTGAACCGTGCTTGGGCTGTAGAAATACCTATTTGCCCAAGCATGTAAATTTCGTTCAAAGCCATTAAACACGATTTTTTGAAATTTCTTTTATAGTGTCGCAAATATAATAGACGTCTTCGTCTTTTAGCGCGTCGTAAATCGGCAGCGAAAGTATCTGTTGATAGACTTTTAGCGCAGTTGGAAAGTCGTTCACTTTAAGTGCGTATTTGTTTTTATAATAACTTAGCAAATGTATCGGAATGTAATGCAAAGACGTATGAATGCCGCGCGCTAAGAGCTCTCTTGCAAAGCCGTCACGATTTTTATTTATTTTGATTATGTATTGCGAATAAATATGGTCGCGTTTTTTTACGGGCGTAGTGATGTGCGGATATTCCGCAAGTTCTTTATCGTAAATAGCCGCTATTTCTCGTTGGCGTTTTATGAAGCCGTCGTTTTTTTCGATTTGAGCAAGCGAATATGCGGCATTTAACGCGTTTGTATCGTATTTCAATCCTATATCCACGACGTCGTAGATGTAGCTTAGATTGCCGTATTTATCTATACCGTTTACTAATGCGTAATTGCGAAGTAATTTGGCGTTTTTGGCGATCTCGTCGTCATTTGTCGTGAAAAACCCTGCCGCGGAGATTGGATTTTGCACTTGAGAGCTTGTTTGGAAGCATGATAAAAACGAGTCCCCGCCTACTTTTTTACCTTTATAGGTAAGACCGATAGCCCTATTTGCATCGTCTAAAATTTTGATTTCGTAACGTTCGCCTATTTCGTATATTTCATCTAATTCCGCACTTTGACCCGCCATATGCGTTACGAAAGCGCATTTTAATTTTTTATGATTTTGTTCTTTTAGAATTTTTTCAAGAGCGTCCGTGTTGATATTGAAGTCATCTTCGTTTATATCTACGAAGATCGGCTCTGCGTCAAAATGGCGAATCGCTTGAGCTACGCTAGGAAAGGCATTTACCGAGCAGATTATCTTATCTCCTCGCTTTATATCCATTGAACTTAGCGCTAAATGATGCGCCGCCGCATTATTATTTGTCGTGATGACATGTTTTGCATCAAAATATTTTTTTAGAGCTTCTTCAAATTTATCTATTACGCTTTTTGAGTCTTGATTATACAAAAGCTCTTTGATTAGTTCATTTTCACGTTCCGTGATAGTTGGTTTGTAGAACGAAATTTCTTTCATTGTAAAATCCTTTAAATTCTTGCTATCAGTGGCATCTGTCGTTTAAATTGATTTAAATTAACCCTTTTTGATATATCGTTGAATGCTTTTTCTTCATTTGAGCATTTACCCATTTCTATCTCTTTTAAGATCCTGTCTATCGTTTCATAGCTATAGCCTATGTCTTCTTCATCGCTTTGTCCCTCCCATAAATCAGCCGACGGCGATTTTTGTATTATCGTATCGTCGACGCCTAAATATCTTGCAAACTCGAAAATTTCGGTTTTATAAAGTTCCCCGATAGGATTGATGGCGCAAGCTAAATCCCCGAATATAGTTCCGTATCCAAGCATTAATTCGCTTTTATTGCTAGTTCCGATAACTATCGCGTTTAAGCTCACCGAATAATCATACAGCAAACTCATACGCACTCGCGCGCTTAAATTTCCCATTCTGATATGACTTAGATCCTCGTCTATACAGTTTTTAAATGCATTTAATATATTTTGGATATTTAAAATTTTAAAATGTATCTCAAGCTTATTACATATATCTACGGCATCATTTACGTTTTTAAGGCTTGACGCATCGGTCGGCATGATTAAAGCATAGGTATTTTTCGACATTGCATGCATACAAAGCGTAGCTACTACGGCGGAATCAAGACCTCCGCTAACACCGAGTAATAAATTTTTAGCGCCGCTTTTCATAAGATAGTTTTTTAAAAAATCAACTAAAACACTCTCGATATGATTATAATTTCTCATTTTTCACCCTTAGATTAATATTTCAATTATACTAGCTA
>JAJQAF010000256.1 GCA_021203945.1 Campylobacter sp. | reverse complement strand
CCTCATAGCCGTTAAATAAAGCAATCTCTTTTTTTTTATCGTAGTTTTTTATTATGATTTTGTTACCGTCCGAATCAAAAAAAAATGCGTCTTTTTTAAACTGCTCCGGGAAGTCGCTTCTGTTATGAAGCCTGACATATCCCTTAAGACCTACGCATTTGCCTATGATTGCAACTTCGACAAAATCATTATTCAAGTGCTTTTACCGTTACTCTATAACTTGTCGGGTCTTTTGCTTTACACCCTATAATAACCGTCTTTATAGCATTTATCATTTTACCGTCTTTACCGATTAATTTACCGGTATCCGCCTTATCCGCACTAATAATAATTTCGGCAAAATTTTCACCAAGCTCTTGACTCTCAATTTTTATTTTTTCAGGGTAATCGGCTATTAGCTTAGCATATTCGTATAAAAAATTTTTAACCATACTTATTATTTACTTGTAATTTTGGCGACTCTATCGCTAAGTTTAGCGCCTACACCCTTCCAATAAGCAAGTCTCTCGGCATCAAATTTTACAATCTCAGGTTCAACCATAGGATTATAATAGCCGATACTTTCTATCCAGCCGCTGTCACGTCTTTTTCTACTGTCCGTTACAACTATGCGATAAAACGGTCTTTTTTTACGTCCCATTCTTGTCAATCTTACTGTTGTTGCCATATTAATTTCTCCTTTTATTTTTTAAATAAAGCTTAAATTTAAATAGTATAAATATCCAAATTTAAACCTATTTTTAGACAGGATGTTTAATATTGGCTTGCGAAAGCATATTTGCAAGCCCCTTGGCCCCGCCCTTACCAGAAAATTTCTTTGCGAGTTTCGATGCGTTTTCAAACTGCTTTAAAAAGCGATTAACCTCTATCTGACTTAGCCCTGAACCTGCGGCTAAACGACGCTTACGGCTGTTGTTTAACAGCTCCGGATTTTCTCGCTCTTTTAAGGTCATAGAATTTATCATCGCTCTAATATGTAAAATTTCTTTTGAATTATCAAGATCTATATCTTTTATCTGATTTGCTACGTTTGAAAGCCCCGGTATCATGCCTATTAGCGACTTCATACTTCCAAGCTTTTTGACGCTTTCCATCTGATCCAAAAAGTCGTTAAAGTTAAATTGACCTTTTTTTATTTTTTGATTTAAGCGCTTGGCTTCTTTTTCATCGATAACCATACTTGTTTTTTCAACAAGCGTGGCAAGATCGCCTTCACCCATTATACGACTAACTATACGATCCGGAATAAAACTTTCAAGATCGTTTACTTTCTCGCCGATACCAACAAATCTAAGCGGAATTTCAAGCTGTTTTGCGATACTTATCGCAACTCCGCCTTTTGAATCGGAATCAAATTTTGAAAGAATGACACCCGTAATATTTAACGCTTCATTAAAGCTAGCGGCGGATTTCACGCCGTCTTGCCCACTCATTGCGTCTGCGACATAAAAAATTTCGTGGGGTTTTATCGTCTCTTTTACGGTTTTAATCTCTCTCATCAGCGTTTCATCTATCGCTAAACGTCCCGCCGTATCGACCAAAATAACGTCGTAAAGTCCATTTTTTGCCTTTGTTAAGGCGGCGGAAGCGACTTTTACGGGATTGTTTTCATTTTCTATAAAAAATAGATCAACCTCGTTAGCTTCGCAAAGCTGGCGCAATTGCTCAACCGCTGCAAGCCTTTGAAGATCACATGCGGCAATCAAGACTTTCTTCTTTCTAAGCTTTAAATAATTTGCCAATTTTACCGTAGTCGTAGTTTTGCCCGAACCTTGCAAGCCTACCATTAACACGATCGTAGGAGGTAAGCCGGCATAAACGAAGCCTTGATTGCCGGGAGCAGTTAAGACATTCGTTAAGTTTAATTTTATAGAATCCAAAAAATTCTTTTGACCTACGCCCGTATTTTTCAAATCGTTTTCAATAGCGGTCAATAAATCTTTGGTAACTTTGTGATGAACGTCGGCTTTTAAAAGAGCCTTTTTTAACACATCAAGCGCATTTTTTAAAGCCTTTTCGTCATCGACAAAACGAATTTTACTGACGGCTAAACGAAACGATTCGCTGATTTGTTCAAACACTACTTTACCTTTCTAAATTTTCTCATTAAAGGGCGTATTTTACTAAATTTTTTCTTTATTGCTCTTTAAATTTCAAATTTATTTGATATTTCAAACCCGAGATCGTTAAAATCTTTTGGTATGGCGGTCTTAAATTTATACCCTAAAATCCCAATCGAATAGGCATGTAAATACATCCTATTCGCACGATTTTTACCGTATTTTTCATCTCCGAGTATCGGGGTTTGTATGCTTGATAGATGGAGCCTTATTTGATGGGTTCTGCCTGTTTTTATCGCTACTTTTACAAGCGTCTTTTTGCCTATAACCATTAGCGGCGAGACATAGCTAACCGCCTCTTTTCCGTCTTTTGAAATTTTTGATATAGCCCCGCCTTTGCTTTTTAAAGTTAGAATCGGCTCATTTATCGTCATCTCTTCGCTTACGATTCCTTTGACTACGGCAACGTAAATTTTATCCACTCGCATATGTTTAAACTCGTCTATGGCGTGTTTTGCAAATTCCTCGTTTTTGACAAGCAGCAAAACTCCGCTCGTTTCCTTATCAAGCCTATGTAAAAGCGGAAATTTATACATCTCACTGATTTTTTCGCTACTCAAAAACGCAGGCTTATTGATAGCTATTAAATTTTCATCTTCAAAAATCACGTTTGGTTTTGGTAACTCTTGCACGTTAAATTTCGTATTGATACTCATTAAAGCGCGCGCTATGGATACTTTTTGCCCTTTGGCAAAGACTAATCCGCTATCTATCAGCTCTTTTGCTTCGTTGTTTGATATGCCCTTTTGCAAAGCTAAAATTTTATATGCTTTTTCTTGATTCATATCGCATTCCTTATATCGTTTATTATTTGCGTCGCGTCGGATCTTTGCGTGAGCTTGCATCTTTTTAGTTGCGTATTTAAAAGCGAGCCCACCTCGCTTACGCCCGTAAAATTTACATTGCTAATTAGTTCAAATAACGATTTTTGATTAAAAATATACTCTCCGCTAATCAATACGGGCTCAAACTGTGCGCACTCTATGGGATTGTGTCCGCCGATATTCGGAACAAAACTTCCACCAAGCACTACAATATCGCTTATAGCGTAAATATTCACAAGCTCTCCGAGAGTGTCTATTAAATTTATTTGAGTATCGAAATTTTGGGTTTGACTAAATTTTGAGAAGTTAAACCCATTTTCATCTGAAAATTTACGCGCTAAAATTTCAACCTCTTTAAATCTTTCGGGATGACGCGGAGCTATAATGAGCTTGTCGCTAGGATTTAAGCTTATATTTTTAAGCAATAGCTCTTCTTCTTTCTCATGCGTACTGGCAAGGACAATTACACGTTGCATAGGCTTTTCGTAAATCTTAGTAGGTTTTGGCAAAAACGCCGACTTTATATTGCCGCAAACTAAAATTTCATTAGCTCCAAGCTTATTTAGACGCTCCTTATCAATCTCGCTTTGAGCATAAATTTTATCTATAAATTTAAAAAGCTTTTTATAAAAAAATCTAAATTTATAATATCGTCCAAAGCTTCTATCCGAAATCCTTGCATTTATTAAAATAACGCGTGAGCCTTTAAATTTAGCCCAAAATACAAGCATTAGCCAAAGTTCGGCTTCAAAAATGACTAAAATTTTTGATGATTTTAACCAAAACGGCAAAAAGATTTCAAAAGGCAAAAATCGCGTATTTGACGTGATTTTCATAGCTTCATCAAATCCGGTCTTGGTTATCACGCTAACCGCCACTTTATCTTGAAAATCCTTTAAAATCGGTGCAATTGAGCGGATTTCGCCGAAACTGCACGCATGAAAATGCACGCTTGCATCTTTAAATTTCGGATTTTTAACCAAAAAAAATCGTGCAGGAATTGAAATTTTATATTTTGATTTAAAGGAAAGAAAAGCAAGCGGTAAAGCCCCGACAATAAAAACAATCAGGGCTAAAACATAATAAATCGCTATCAAATTTAAGACTATTTAGTCGTTTCTTTATATAAAATTCTTCCGCAATGCGGGCAAGTAACGATGTCTTCACCTCGCACAACAGATGAAAACGTTTTATCGTTTATCTGCATAAAACAACCGTAACAAGCTTGCTTTTTGACGGGAACAACGGCGGTATTATGCGCCCATATACGTATATTTTCGTAAAAGGTAAGAATTTTTTGATTCATTTCGCCTACAAGCTTGTCTTTTTTGGCATAAACTTCCGCACGTTCATTTTCTATTGCATCTAGCTCCGAAGATATTTCGCTCTCGATTTTGCTTAAAGTCGTTTCAATCTCAGCTTTTTTAGTGTTTAACTCATCTTTTTGTGAAATTTTATTCTCGATTAATTTTTCAAGCCTAGTTATCTCTTCGTTTGCCGCGTCAAGTTGCTCTTTTGCGATGTCTTCCTCAAGTCCCAAAGCCTTTATCTCTTTTTCGCTCTTTGCCGAACCGCTTTTTTTGGCAACGTCTTTTATTTTTGCTGAAAATTCCGCTATATGGGCGTTTGTGCTAGATTTTTGCACTTTTAGCTCGCCAACTTCGGTGTCAAGCCGCTCTAAATTTTCAGAGATCTCGTTGCACTCGTCTTTGGTTGCTTTAAACGCTATATCGACATTATCGATACGAGGCGTAAATCCGTCGATTTGTTTATCAAATTTTGAAAGCTCAACCAACTGCTCTAAATATTTATTCATCGTTTTTCCTTTTTGCTTAGCGATATGTAAATGGATTTTTTGAATTAAGTATTATAATAGGAATTGAAAAATTTTGCAAATATTTCGCCAAAGACGCCCCAAAATACCGCTCGCTTTCAAAATGCCCCATATCAAATAAATTTAACCCGTTCTCTTTTGCTTCAAGCGCTTGATGATATTTTATGTCGCCCGTTAAAAATGCGTCCGCCCTTACTTGCCCTATCAAATCCCCGCCGCTACCCGTGCAGAGCGCAAGCCTTTTTATATTGCCGACTTGCGATTTTACGACTTTTAAGGTTGAAATTTGAAATTTATCTTTTATGAATTCGCACAGCTCTTCAAAGCCAAAATCAACGTCCGCATAGAGTAAAAATCCATCTTTTTCATAATCCGAAAAGCCTAAAATTTCACTCATTACATATTCGTTTAAGCGGCTTAAATCATAATTCGTATGAAGCGAGATCAAGCCAATATTTTTTTTAATCATTTCAAAAATCAAATTACTCGGATAAAAAGCGGAATTTAGGCTTTTTAATCCTTTAAAAATCAGCGGATGATGAGTTATGATAAGTGAGTTTGGCAACACCTCGTTTAAAAGCTCAAAATCAACGTCAAGACTTAGATAAACTCTCTGCGCCTCATCTTCAAACGAACCTACCATTAGCCCGCTGTTATCCCAGCTTTCTTGCGTTTTAAACGGGCTTAACTCATCTAAAATATTATAAATTTCACCGATTTTCATCTATTTTTCAGACTTTAAATTTTTATCTTCGCTCAAATATTTTTTCGCATCGGCATAACAAAGCGCACAGCTTTTGGCAAGCTCGCGAATTCTAAGGATATAATCTTGCCTTTGCGTAACCGAAATCGCCCCGCGTGCGTCAAGCACGTTAAACGTATGTGCCGCTAGCATACAATAGTCATACGCAGGCAGCGCCAAGCCCTCTTTTAGCACGTTTTTGCACTCGTTAAAGCAGTTTTCAAATTGATTAAAAAGCATTGTGGTATCGGCGATTTCAAAATTATACTTGCTAAATTCAAACTCCCCTCGCTTATGCACGTCGCCGTATGTAGTAACGCCCACTTTGTCGTCCCATACGATATCATAGACGTTATCTTTGTTTTGCAGATACATCGCGAGTCGTTCGAGTCCGTAAGTGATTTCGCCGCTTATCAGTTCGCACGTTATGCCGCCGACTTGCTGAAAATAGGTAAATTGAGTAACTTCCATGCCGTCCAGCCAAACTTCCCAGCCAAGCCCCCAAGCTCCAAGCGTAGGGCTTTCCCAGTTGTCTTCAACAAACCTTATATCATGGGCTTTTAAATTTAAACCAAGCTTTTCAAGGCTTTTTAAATAAAGCTCTTGGATATTATCAGGACTCGGTTTTAAAATCACTTGAAACTGATAATACGCACCCAAACGATTTGGATTTTCGCCATAGCGTCCGTCTGTCGGGCGGCGCGAAGGTGCTACGTAAGCTACTCGCCAAGGCTCTTTGCCTAAGCTTCGCAAAAACGTCGCTTGATGATAAGTTCCCGCACCCGCAGGCATATCGTAGGGTTGAACGAGCAAGCAGCCTTGCTCGTGCCAATAGTTTTGTAATGTCAAAATAATCTGCGAAAACGTCATTTTTGTCCTTTATAAGGTGCCATTTTTGAGCACTTTGCACGATTTAATCTGCAAGGGTTATTTGCGCTAAGGCTCGCACCATCACCCGCCCTGAAATCACACAAAATCATCTCAAAATACTTTTGCCTAAATTTTAAATTTGTAATATTTTTAAACAAAATAGCTTTTTATTTAAAAAATTTAGAATTTAAAAATAGCCATTATTTTACTCTATTATCCATTAAAAAAAGCAAAATTAAAATTTAAACAGCAAAAACAGCCGTTACGCCGCTTATTTGCAAAAGTATTTTAGATGTAATTAGCACGCCTTGTTATTAACAGTCTTGCTTTAAGGTGAAGTCTATTGCGAGAACGGAACGCTTTTAACATGATTTAGGGCATAACCTAATAGTATTGAGTATTGAAAAATCCTCAACTTGTTTTTAAGCTAAATTTTATCTTTTTTCTATTTTTGACTCGCCAAATAATCTTCAACCGCGTTTTTGTTTTCACAAGCCGTAACGCTGCCTATCTCGCAACCTTTGTCAAAATATGAAAGTGCCGTTTGTATATCCTCAGCCATGCCGTCGCCGTCATAATACATTGTGCCTAGATCATTGCACGAGTCGGCATTTCTTGCCTTGCAACCGGCTTCGTAAAACTTAGCCGCTTTTATAAGATCTTTTTTGACGTCTTTGCCTTTGCTATAAGCGTCGGCTAGGAGCTGGCAGTCTTCGCCAAAGTTATCTTCGCACGCCTTTTCTAGATAAGGCAGAGCGGTTTTAACATCTTTTTTTACGCCGTCGCCCGTAAATAGGATTTCGCCGTAGTATCCGCATCCTAGCCCGGAGCCCAGCTCACAACCTTTTTTAAAAAAATTCATGGCCTTTTTTAAATCCTTTTTTATGTATGATCCAAATGAATAATACATCTCGCCCGCCCTTACGCAGATGATGCCGTAGCCTTCATCGCAACCTTTTATATAAGCCGCTGCCGCTTCTTCGTATTTACGATCTTCTTTAAGGTGTCTTCCCAGATTATGATATTTCCACTCATCTACGCCAAAAAGCCATTTGAAATAGAAATTTGAACAGCCGCTAATAAGTAGCAAAATAGGCACTATTAGCATGATTTTTTTCATCTTTTTTCCTTTATCTGCACGCATCTTGATCTACATAGCGCAAATCCGGCTCTTCAGTGATCCAAAGCACCGCATATGAGTAGCTTTTAGTAGTGCTTGGGCGCGGAAATTTGTGCTTTGTTTGATTAAAGGCCTTTATAATCACATCTTCAAGAATTTTAATGCCCGATTTTTTAGCAAAGGACATCTTAGGATCTCCCTTTGGCGGAATTTCAATGACGATCGTTTGTTTGTGCTCACTATTAATGGCTAGTAAGTTGCGCTCGTCGTAAGTTATCTTG
>JAJQAF010000107.1 GCA_021203945.1 Campylobacter sp. | reverse complement strand
TGTTCTCTAACTTACCACTGTTAAACTATTAAATTAGTCAATCTTTGAAATCTAAACAAGTGATCGATTGAGCCGATCTGCCTTTAGGCTTTCTTCGGAAAGTAATCGGTAGATAAAACTAAAAACAATCATCTTTTAAATTTAGCTTGCTAAATTTAAAAAAGATATTTTGTTTTAAAAATAAAAAACAAAAAGTTTTTGATTAAAACTTCATATAAAATCATATATTTAGCTAAATTGCCAAATATATTGACAAACACCTATTTTGATTGATTGCGGTTAGCAATCTTTGTAACTTTAGGTGGGTCAAGGGAGCTTTAGCTCCTTGCCGCAAATAAAGGCTTCGCCTTTATGCGGAGTTAAATATGGAGAGTTTGATCCTGGCTCAGAGTGAACGCTGGCGGCGTGCCTAATACATGCAAGTCGAACGGAGACGATGAAGCTTGCTTTATCGTCTTAGTGGCGCACGGGTGAGTAATGTATAGCTAATCTGCCCCATAGTGGAGGACAACAGTTAGAAATGACTGCTAATACTCCATACTCCTTCTAAACCTAAGTTTAGTCGGGAAAGTTTTTCGCTATGGGATGAGGCTATATCGTATCAGCTAGTTGGTAAGGTAACGGCTTACCAAGGCTATGACGCGTAACTGGTCTGAGAGGATGATCAGTCACACTGGAACTGAGACACGGTCCAGACTCCTACGGGAGGCAGCAGTAGGGAATATTGCTCAATGGGGGAAACCCTGAAGCAGCAACGCCGCGTGGAGGATGACACTTTTCGGAGCGTAAACTCCTTTTCTACAAGAAGAAACCTGACGGTATTGTAGGAATAAGCACCGGCTAACTCCGTGCCAGCAGCCGCGGTAATACGGAGGGTGCAAGCGTTACTCGGAATCACTGGGCGTAAAGGACGCGTAGGCGGATTATCAAGTCTTTTGTGAAATCCAATGGCTTAACCATTGAACTGCTTGGGAAACTGATAATCTAGAGTGAGGGAGAGGCAGATGGAATTGGTGGTGTAGGGGTAAAATCCGTAGAGATCACCAGGAATACCCATTGCGAAGGCGATCTGCTGGAACTCAACTGACGCTAAGGCGTGAAAGCGTGGGGAGCAAACAGGATTAGATACCCTGGTAGTCCACGCCCTAAACGATGTATACTAGTTGTTGCTATGCTAGTCATGGCAGTAATGCACCTAACGGATTAAGTATACCGCCTGGGGAGTACGGTCGCAAGATTAAAACTCAAAGGAATAGACGGGGACCCGCACAAGCGGTGGAGCATGTGGTTTAATTCGAAGATACGCGAAGAACCTTACCCGGACTTGATATCTAACAAATCATCCAGAGATGGAAGAGTGTCTGCTTGCAGAAATGTTAAGACAGGTGCTGCACGGCTGTCGTCAGCTCGTGTCGTGAGATGTTGGGTTAAGTCCCGCAACGAGCGCAACCCACGTCATTAGTTGCTAACGGTTCGGCCGAGCACTCTAATGAGACTGCCTTCGTAAGGAGGAGGAAGGTGTGGACGACGTCAAGTCATCATGGCCCTTATGTCCGGGGCGACACACGTGCTACAATGGCATATACAATGAGACGCAATATCGCGAGATGGAGCAAATCTATAAAATATGTCCCAGTTCGGATTGGAGTCTGCAACTCGACTCCATGAAGCCGGAATCGCTAGTAATCGTAGATCAGCCATGCTACGGTGAATACGTTCCCGGGTCTTGTACTCACCGCCCGTCACACCATGGGAGTTGATTTCACTCGAAGCGGGAATGCTAAAACAGCTACCTTCCACAGTGGAATCAGCGACTGGGGTGAAGTCGTAACAAGGTAACCGTAGGAGAACCTGCGGTTGGATCACCTCCTTTCTAGAGTACAATGAATATTCTCTCACAAGATATTCATCAAAGGAAAATTTAAATGCTAAATCTTAATTAAATTTAGTATTTACTCAATCAATCCTTGTTTAGTTTTGAAAGATTGACGGCTAATAAAGATTTATTTATATTTTTAATTAGTAGTAAATTTAAAATTTATTATAGTTAAATTTAGCAAGTAAATTATTCCTGAGCTTCCCATGAGCCTTAGTTTGTGATTTATGAAAAGCATTAGCTTTGAATAAATCTTTGTAACTTTAGGTGGGTGCAGGGAGTGAAACTCCCGCTCGCAAAGATTGGCTTTGCTAATCTGCGAAGTTAAAGGTAAAAAAGGGGAATTAGCTCAGCTGGGAGAGCGCCTGCTTTGCACGCAGGAGGTCAGCGGTTCGATCCCGCTATTCTCCACCAAACATTAGGGCCTATAGCTCAGCTGGTTAGAGTGCACCCCTGATAAGGGTGAGGTCACAAGTTCAAGTCTTGTTAGGCCCACCATAAAAGCTTTGTAAAATTTTTAGTTTAACTACGTAGTTATAAAGTCTAAATCAAGTATTTAGTATCTAATAAATAATGAGCTTAAATATTTGATTTAGACTTTTAAAGAAGTAAGAGTTAGTTATATGGCTTACCTATGAGATCAATGTGAATTAGGTAGTATGGCTTTTTAACTGACGGCTGCTTTGTCTAACGTTATTTAATTTATCATTGTTAAGAGTCACAAGCAAGTTTTTAAATAAAAACAATTTTACAGGACTTGTTAAAGATTTAAATATCTCACTCCCTTTGCATTCAATGCAGAAGTTTGACATCACAATCTATTTAGGATTTAAAACTTACCTAAATGGCAGTCAATGCTTTCCGTCTTAGGAGTTAGGGTTTAAATGTAGTAACTAATAGCAAACAACTAAAATTTACGACAACGCCGAAAGCGTTGGTGTGCTTTAGGGGTTTGCAAAGGGCATAGCTCTTTGGTCGCAAAGATGAATTTATTCATCTGCGAAGTTAAGAATGGTTATCTTTAACAAGGAAGTGATGCAAATTAGAATATATTATATAATCTAGAACTTCGTAAGCGAGTGGATTTCAATTAATTGAAATCTAAATTTAGAATTTAGTTTCTAAAACCACTTTTAGCTTCTTGATAAAAGTAAGTTGATTACTTTTATTACGACAAAGCCGAAAGCTTTGTTGTGCTTTAGGTGGGTGCAGGGAGTAAAACTCCCGCTCGCAAAGATTGGCTTTGCCGATCTGCGAAGTAAAAAAAGGTAAGCTACTAAGAGTAAATGGTGGATGCCTTGGCTAGTAGAGGCGATGAAGGACGTGCCAGGCTGCGATAAGACTCGGGGAGCCGTCAAGGGGCTTTGATCCGGGTATTTCCGAATGGGGCAACCCAGTTAAGCGCGAGCTTAATTACCTAATATGGAGCGAACGAGGGGAATTGAAACATCTTAGTACCCTCAGGAAAAGAAATCAATTGAGATTACGCCAGTAGCGGCGAGCGAACGCGTAAGAGGGCAAACCTAGTGCTTGCACTAGGGGTTGTAGGACCGCAACATAGACTAAACAAAGCTAATAGAACAATCTGGAAAGGTTGAGCGTAGAGGGTGATACTCCCGTATATGAAAGCGATGTTTTACTTAGCGGTATCCTGAGTAGGGCGGAACACGTGATATTCTGTCTGAAGCCGGGTAGACCACTATCCAACCCTAAATACTACTACTAGACCGATAGCGCACCAGTACCGTGAGGGAAAGGTGAAAAGAACTGAGGTGATCAGAGTGAAATAGAACCTGAAACCATTTACTTACAATCATTCAGAGCACTATGTGGGTCTGTTTGAGTATTAAACACGACTTGTCTTTCGGCAATAAATTAATGAGTTTGATTTTTTCTCAATCGATAGGCTTTATGCCTTATCTTAATCGAAAAAATCCGCACAACATTAATTTCTTATCCGAAATACTTCGTCTTTTATCTATAAAATAAAAACTAAAATTTAATCTTAGCTTTATCGTTTCGAGTTTGAAACGATATAAAATTTAATAAGATCGAGACAGATTAAGATAAAAAACGAAACAAAGATAAATTGCCGTATAAATCATTATAAGGCAATCTGATAAATTAATATTCAAACAGATTCACAGTGTGATGGACTGCCTTTTGCATAATGAGCCTGCGAGTTGTGATGTCTGGCGAGGTTAAGGAAACCCGGAGCCGTAGCGAAAGCGAGTCTTAATAGGGCGTTTAGTCAGATGTTGCAGACCCGAAACGATGTGATCTATCCATGAGCAGGTTGAAACCGGTGTAAGAGCCGGTGAAGGACCGAACCCGCTAGCGTTGAAAAGCTATGGGATGACTTGTGGATAGGGGTGAAAGGCCAATCAAACATCGTGATAGCTGGTTCTCTCCGAAATATATTTAGGTATAGCGTCATGTAGTAACACTAGGGGGTAGAGCACTGAATGGGCTAGGGCATACACCAATGTACCAAACCCTATCAAACTCCGAATACCTAGTGCGTAATCATGGCAGTCAGGCGGCGAGTGATAAAATCCGTCGTCGAGAGGGGAACAACCCAGACTAACAGCTAAGGTCCCTAAATCTCATTTAAGTGGAAAACGATGTGAAGTTACTGAAACAACCAGGAGGTTGGCTTAGAAGCAGCCATCCTTTAAAGAAAGCGTAATAGCTCACTGGTCTAGTGATTTTGCGCGGAAAATATAACGGGGCTAAAATGAGTACCGAAGCTTTAGATAGTGTCTATGGTTATTTATACTTGGCTTATCTCTTTGGCTCTTTTTATGAGTTTGAAATTTTTACGCTCAGCAGACTTTATGTCTAGCTTCGCTTAAATTTTCTTCACAACATAAAAAATAGCTCAAAGATATTACGCCATTTTACTGATAGCTTGAATAAAGGCGAACTATTTTTGTTTTAGACGAGGCGGATTTTAGCGAAGCGAGGGAGTTACCGATATTGGTAATGACCGAAGCCGAGATAAAATCTAACGAAGTATAAGATAAAAAGAGAAGCCCATAAAAAGTATAAATAGTCATAGACACTGTGGTAGGAGAGCGTTGCATTCAGCGTCGAAGGTATACCGGTAAGGAGTACTGGAGCGGATGCAAGTGAGCATGCAGGCATGAGTAGCGATAATTAATGTGAGAATCATTAACGCCGTAAACCCAAGGTTTCCTACGCGATGCTCGTCATCGTAGGGTTAGCCGGGTCCTAAGCAAAGTCCGAAAGGGGTATGCGATGGAAAATTGGTTAATATTCCAATGCCAACTATTATGTGCGACGGAAGGACGCTTAGAGTTAAGCAAGCCAGCGGATGGAAGTGCTGGTCGAAAGGTGTAGGTTGAGTTATAGGCAAATCCGTAACTCTTTATCCGAGACCCCACAGGCACACAAAGTTCTTCGGAACGGCGTGTGAATTGCCGATACTGTCGAGCCGAGAAAAGTTTCTAAGTTTAGTAATAGTTGCCCGTACCGTAAACCGACACAGGTGGGTGGGATGAGTATTCTAAGGCGCGTGGAAGAACTCTCTTCAAGGAACTCTGCAAAATAGCACCGTATCTTCGGTATAAGGTGTGCCTAATCTTGTTAAGGATTTACTCCGTAAGCAAGAAAGGTTACAACAAAGAGTCCCTCCCGACTGTTTACCAAAAACACAGCACTCTGCTAACTCGTAAGAGGATGTATAGGGTGTGACGCCTGCCCGGTGCTCGAAGGTTAATTGATGACGTTAGCTATGCGAAGCGTTTGATCGAAGCCCGAGTAAACGGCGGCCGTAACTATAACGGTCCTAAGGTAGCGAAATTCCTTGTCGGTTAAATACCGACCTGCATGAATGGCGTAACGAGATGGGAGCTGTCTCGAAGAGGGATCCAGTGAAATTGTAGTGGAGGTGAAAATTCCTCCTACCCGCGGCAAGACGGAAAGACCCCGTGGACCTTTACTACAGCTTGACACTGCTATTGGGATAAAAATGTGCAGGATAGGTGGGAGGCTTTGATCTATAGACGCCAGTTTATAGTGAGCCGTTGTTGAGATACCACTCTTTTTTATTCTGATAGCTAACTAGCTTACGTTATCCGTAAGTAGGACAATGTCTGGTGGGTAGTTTGACTGGGGCGGTCGCCTCCCAAAATGTAACGGAGGCTTACAAAGGTTGGCTCAGAACGGTTGGAAATCGTTCGTAGAGTATAAAGGTATAAGCCAGCTTAACTGCAAGACATACACGTCAAGCAGAGACGAAAGTCGGTCTTAGTGATCCGGTGGTTCTGTGTGGAAGGGCCATCGCTCAAAGGATAAAAGGTACCCCGGGGATAACAGGCTGATCTCCCCCAAGAGCTCACATCGACGGGGAGGTTTGGCACCTCGATGTCGGCTCATCGCATCCTGGGGCTGGAGCAGGTCCCAAGGGTTGGGCTGTTCGCCCATTAAAGCGGTACGCGAGCTGGGTTCAGAACGTCGTGAGACAGTTCGGTCCCTATCTGCCGTGGGCGTAAGAAGATTGAGGAGAGTTGACCCTAGTACGAGAGGACCGGGTCGAACCAACCGCTGGTGTATCTGTTGTCCTGCCAAGGGCATCGCAGAGTAGCTACGTTGGGATGTGATAAGAGCTGAAAGCATCTAAGCTCGAAGCCAACTCCAAGATGAATCTTCTTTTAAGAGCTCAATTAGACTAATTGTTTGATAGGCCGGGTGTGTAATGGATGAAAGTCCTTTAGCTGACCGGTACTAATAGCTCGTCTGCTTATCTTTTAATAAGCATCACTTCCTTGTTAAGGATAATTTATTTCATCTTTTTAGTGCTTTTTAAAGAGCTTGAAATTTTCTCATCGATGAACTAAACGTTCTATCTTTATCGAAAATTTCTTCGCAACTTTAAAAATCATCTAAAAATATTTTATAAATCTATTTTTGCTTCGGCTTTTTGTCTTATGCTTCGTTGATTTTTCGCTTGACTGCGGTCACGACCATCTAGGTCGCTTCCTTGTCAATCTCAAAATCGCCTTGCCTAAGTCCAAAAATCCTTTGTAAAAACTACTACCAAGTAGTTATTTATTCTTTACGAGATAATAAAATGTTTTACTTAAAAACGCTTTGATTCTTAACTATAACGCAGTCGGTGTTAAAAAAGTAAATTTAAAGATTTAGTTTAAATGATCTAAATTTAAACTAAGATCAAAAACAAAGTTTGCTTTTTTAACACTGTCCGTGACTATACAGACGAGGAAACGCCTTGCTCCATCTCGAACCAAGAAGCTAAGCTCGTCATGGCTGATGATACTCTCCCTTACTGGGATGTCGGAAAAGTAGGTCGTTGCGGACTTTGTTATTTATCCCTATTCAAAATTCATCCTAAATACAATTCAATCTCAATTTAGTAAAATTAAAGAATCGATTGAAGTTCTTTATAAATTATCTAACCATAAATCTCTTTATAAAAACCTAATGAAACAACTCTTTAAAATCCTAGTAAATTTAGTCGATATTTGTTATAATCTCGTTTCAAATTTCATTCAAAAGGAAACCATATGAATCTATTGTTAAAATCAGCTCTAACGCTTACATCTCTTGCGACGTTAGCTTTAGCCGCAATCAATCTGAATACCGCAACCAAAGAGGAGCTTATGAGCTTAGACGGTATAGGAAGCTCAAAGGCGGACGCCATAATAGAATATAGAAAAACAAATCAATTTAACTCTATAGAGGATCTAAAAAACGTAAACGGAATAGGCGATAAGACCTATGAAAACTTAAAAGACGATATATCCGTCAAAGGAGAAACCACCATACAAGAAAAGGTTAAAACCGCTAAAGACGGTTTAAAAGAAAAGTCCGGCGAAAATTCTAAGAGTATGGACGGTTCAAAAGATAAATTAGACGCTAAGGTAAAGAAAACAAAAGAGAAGATGGAAAACGTTAAGGAAAATACGACTAAGAAGGTAAAAGGGTAGGGGTTGAA
>JAJQAF010000184.1 GCA_021203945.1 Campylobacter sp. | reverse complement strand
GCGTTAAGTCCTGATAAGGAAGTGCCACGTTTAGCAGCAAATCCGCGCCCGTTTGCTTTATCAAATTTACCACGGCGTCCGTGTCGTCGGCGTCGATTTGAGCGGTATTTATGCTAATGCCCAAGCGATCTTTGATAAATTCGGCGATGGCGTCGCATTTGCTTTTGGTGCGACTTGCGAGAGTGATTTTGCCAAATACGTCTGCATTCATCGCGCATTTTACGGTGGCTACTTGGCTCACGCCGCCCGCGCCTATGATTAAGATGTGTTTCATTCGTAGTCCTTTGGTGTTAAATTTTGGCAAATTCTATCAAATTTGACTTCTTATTTGGCTAAATTTGATTAGATTTTAAATTTAGCCGCGAAAACGAGTAAATTTAGTGCTAAATTTGGCTAAATTTACTCCTCGATCTTGCTCTCTTTAATCTCCAAATTTCCGCTCTCAATCGCTTTTAAAATCTGCTTTGCCGTAGTGTCGTTCGGGTAAAATTTCAGATAGGATTTAAAATTTTGCTTGGCGCAAGTTTGATCTTTTTGCATTAAGCAGACCATTGCAAGCCCGAAATATGAGCTTTTGTTATCGAGTTTAAGCGCTTTTTCAAGCTCGATTTTTTGCTCTATCTATGTGCCCGCTGCTGCCTAAAAATAGACCGAATTCATTATGTAGCTCGCCGTTTTGCGAATTTTGCGAAAGGATTTTTGTGTAAGCCTCGTCTGCTTTTTGCGCCGCACCTGCAATGTCAAAATTATGCTCCATCACAAAAATTCTAGCCTGCGAGACGTCAAAATACAGCCCGTTATCACTTTTGAAATTCGCAGTAAATTTTTCATTTTTTAAAAATTCAAAAACTCGCTCCAACGTCTGAACGTCCGCAAATGCACGGGTCTGATCTTCTTCATTGTCAAAATCCAGCGGATACGTTTTTGCGTGCGTCCAAAGCTCTTCGACAGCCTCAAAAATACCCTTTATATAGATATTTGCACTACCGTTTGCGTCTTTTTTAAGCATCGCCTCATGATCATACGGCTTGTAAGCTTTTGCGCTTGCGCTGCCCAAAATCAAAAAAACTAATAAAATTGCTCTAAAAAACATCTTTTCTCCTTATTTGAAATTTAATTATATCCTAAACACCATGTATTAAATTTATATCGAAATTTGCCTGTTAAAGTGATTATGGTCAGTCCAAAAGAAGAGGATCAATTTTGGGTAAATTTAATCGGCAAAGGCTATCCAAGCCCGACACGCACATTCAGATGGTGCACTGAACGGCTAAAAATCAATCCAACTCAAACTATCGTAAATAAAATAGTCGCAAAACACGGAAGTGCTATTTTAACGCTTGGTGTGAGGAAAAGCGAGAGTATAAGTCGTAAAAATAGTATAGAAAAAAGAATTTTAAGTGAAAGTGGCTTTAACAAGCACGACTCTTACCCAAATACTTTAATATATTCGCCCATAGTAGAATGGAGCACCGATGACGTGTGGGCGTATCTTACGACACATAATCCGCCTCCGTGGAATGTAAATCATATGGAGTTATTTGAACTTTATACTAAAGCTAGCGGCGATAAGTGCCAGTTTATCATAGATACAAAGCAAAGCAGCTGTGGGGGAAGCAGGTTTGGGTGTTGGGTTTGCACGCTTGTGAATGAAGATAAATCAATGCAAGGATTTATAAGAAGAGGGGATGAGAATTTAGCGTATTTAAATGAATTTCGTAACTTCATAAAGGTTGCCAGGGAGGATAAAAGCCTAAGAAGCGACTTTAAAAAAGATGGCAGATATAAGCCGGGACCTTTTACTAGCGATGCCAGAAAGCAAATCTTAAGAAAGCTTTTGGAATGCGAGTTAAATTTTAAACGAAGTGGCGGAGTGGAGCTAATAAGTGATAGTCAAATTTTAATGATAGCAAACGAGTGGAAGTGCGAATTTGACTCGGTAAATTCGTGTATAAAAATCGCAAAGGAGTATGGCAGGATGTTGGATATTCAAGATTTAGAGGTAAGGATACCAAATGAGGAGATTTTGGACGACTTATCTAGTGACGAAAAAGAGATGGTAAAGTCCATCATTAAAGAAGGAATTTATCTTTGTAATAACGGTGCCAAAGATATAGAACTATTTAACGTTATCAAGAAAAATATTGATGATAAGACGATGAAATTAGGGGATTAAATGCTTTTTTATGAAAAAATCACTATCTGCAACATATTTGCATATTATGGGGTTCAGAGCGTAGAATTTGAGCAAAAAGACGGTAAAAATTTATATCTGATTTATGGTAACAATGGCTATAGTAAAACGAGCTTCATAAGAAGTATGAAAATTTTATTTTTAGGTAGCGGGCTTAATGATTTAGCGGGCAATACGCCGGAAAATATAGCAAATTTTGCATACTACAGAATAACGCCACAAAGGCTCATAAAGGGCGATGATAGTTGGCTTGGAATTTTAAATAAAGCTGCCGTTAATGAGAATAAAAACGAGTTTTTTGTGGAGTTGGTTTTACAAGAAAATAACAAAGAAATTACCATAAAAAGAGAATGGAGACTTTATCCAAATTTAAATGAAACTTTATCTTTTAAAATAGATGCAAAAGAATATACGGGAAATCAAGCACAGGAGAGGGTTAATCAAATTTTACCATCAGAGTTTGTAGAATTTTTCTTATTTGACGGCGAAGAGATTGAAAAAATGGCGGAAAAAATCAGCACTAGTCTAAAAGATAAAATACAAAATATCCTAAATATCAAGCCGATAGACAGACTTATCAAACAAGCACGAAAATTAAAAGATAGTTACGTTCAAGAGAGTATAAAAGATGAAAAATTACAAAATAATTTAGAAAAGCTCAAAAGTGATATATTGGATTTTGAGCGTAATAAAGAGATAAACGATAGGCAAATTGCTGAAATAAATGAAAATTTGCAAAATTTACAAGATGATTTAGAATCCGTAACAAACAAAAGAGACGGAATAATAAAAAATAGTGGTGAAGAAGAGGCGAAACTACAAGAGAAAAAATCAAATTTAAACAAGCAAATGGAGGATTTTAAGCAAAACTTTATTAAAAATGCACCTGAGATTATGTTTTTGGGTCTTGATGATTTTTATCAACTATTACAAAGTAGGATTAGAGAAAATTTACAAAGCAACAGTATTCAAAATATCAAAAATTTAAATTTGATAAAAAATAAATTAGGTGGAGAATTATCTGATAAAATTACGAGTAAGTATAAGGAATTTAAACTAGATAAATATGAACTTCGTGATCTAATCATACGCTCAATAGATGAAATCGCCGACGATAGTTTTGGAAAAAATAGTTTTAAAGGCGTAGATCTAAACGGAGTGGCTAAAAGTATAAATTTTGGTTTAAACAAAGCCAGTGATCTGTCAAATACTATCATAAGTATAAAAAATACTATGAATGATTTAGAAAATACAAAAAATGAGCTAAATTTAATTATCGGTGATAGTGACATAAAAGAAGAGATGGAAAGAATTAAAATTGAGATTAAAAAAATCACAGATGAGCGAGATCAACAAATCGGCGAGAAAACGATTTTAACAAATGAGCAAAGACGGATACAAGAGAATATAGACAAGACTAATATAGAAATTTTAAAATTAGAAAATAACGTCGCGAAAGATTCAAGATTAAAAAAACAAGCTCAAAAAACAAAAAATATCATAAATCAGCTTATTGAATACAAAGAAAAATGCATAGCAAAAATGCTCAAAGAGTTAAAAATATCGGTGCTAGCAAACTATAAAAGATTAATCGGAGACGATAACGTTGAAAATATTGATATTACCAATGAATTTGAGATTATTTTAAAAGCGAAAGACGGCTCGCTAATTACCGTCAAGAATCAAAGTGCAGGACAAAAGCAAGCCACGGCGATTAGTATATTTTGGGCATTATCACAACTTAGCCAAAGAGAGCTACCGCTAATTATCGATACACCACTTAGCAGAATGGATAGTAAAAATACTAAAAATATTATCACTAGCTATTATTTTGACGCTTCAAAGCAAATTATCGTTTTACCGCACTCGGTTAGAGAATTCGGCAAGAGCGAATTTGAAGTTTCAAAGGATAAAATTGCACAAAGTTTTGTAATAAACAATGACGATTCAAGGGCTCATGCAAGAATAATGGAAAAAGATATTACAAAAATTTTAGGGGAATAAAATGGCGGCAAAGATTTTTACAAAAGGTGAAGAAGAATCATTAATAACGACAATCATCTCAAACGGTCTTAAATTTAGAAATAGTGAAATTTCAAAATATGTAATCTTGCGATTAGCAATCGTTAAAGCCTTTAAACTAGAATACAAAGCTTTGGACGATCAAATTTGGGCGGAAAAATGTTTGAAAAGTACGAACTCGTCGATAAAAGGTGCCGAATACAACTTAGACCAAGTGACGGGGCGCGGTAAAGACAGCGATAATTATGACGAAGTATTTAAAGCGATGTTTAGCCTAAAACATAGAGATGAAAATAAGGATTTTAACGATGATAATGAGTTTGTAAGAGCGCTCAATAAATATATTCATCGTGGATTATATGAAATTTCAAATACGTATAAAAGCACTGATGATTTTTATCAATGGCTAATAGACGAGCTTAAACTAAAGCATAGGTCAAAACACAAGATATCAGGTGAAATTAAAGCGTAGATGACGTGATTTTAGAGTATTTTAAAATTGAAGGTATCCGGGCTAAAATTTTAGAAGTAAAAAACGCAATTGGGTGTAAAATATATGAGAATAGGCTTGGAGTGAGAATGATTTTATAAAATTAGATAGCAAAGTTTAGTTTTTGAATATGCTTTTGGACTATTGGAGCGACTACCTTACAAAGTGCTACTGGAAAAAGATGTCTTACGATGCAAATACAAAAATATAAAGGCACTTGGATACACTTTGTAAAAGATAAATTTTAAATTAGCGTTTATGTCTAGAGAAAATTAAAAAACGAGCTGTTTTATTTTTGATCTGACCGCCGTGCCGCATATTTTTGTTTCAGGTATGACCGGAAGCGGCAAATCAGTGCTTTTAGATGTGATGATAACTTCTATGTATAAAGCTAACGATAATATAGAATTTGTTTCGATCGATCCTAAAAATGGAGCTAGTTTTAATATTTATGATAATTTATCAAATTTAAGTCAAATTGCGTCAAATAAAGTCGTCAAGGACATGGAAGACGTTAGCGAAGTACTAAATTTGCTCATAGACGAAATGAATAGCAGAAATAAAATCATAGCTTCGCAAGGTGTGTCAAAAAACTCGGAGCTAAAACAACCGTTCAAAAATATAGTCGTCGTTATTGACGAGCTAGCTGATTTGTTTGCCAACTATAAAGATATTCAGCCAAATTTAGAAAAACTAGCTCAAAAAGCAAGAAGTGCCGGGATATTTTTGATCTTAGCGACACAGACGCCAAATGCAACCATCTTTTCTCAAACACTTCGCGCAAATATACCGGGAAGAATAGCGTTAAGAGTAGTAAATTCAAAGGCTTCTAGCATCGCAATTGACGAAGTTGGATCAGAACGGCTGCTCGGAAATGGGGATTTATATATTAAACTACCGAATTTAATCGCAAAAGAACGACTTATAATGCCATATTTGAGTAATGATGATATAAAAAGTATTACTTAAATTAAACAATATCGCCTTCAAATTTTATTGCCTCATCGACAATTTTAAAAGATTCTAAATTTAAGACTTCTTCGTTGTTTTGAATTAGCCTAAGAAGTCTCAAACGATCAAAAAAAGATTTTTAGACATTTTTGCGCTATCTTGAAACTTATTATTCTCATTTCTTGTGTCGTAAGATATAAACATAGCATACATAACTTGCGTTCTAAATTCAATGCAATTATTAGCAAAGCTAAGCATCTCATATTGTTTATTTATCCAGTCTTTTCCAGTAGCGCATTGTCCCAGTATAACAAGCATATAATCCCGATTCTCATCGCTATAAAAAGGCAACCACGCGACAATATCAAGCCCATTATCACCATTGTTGTTTTTATTAAAATAATGTTGTTGATATTTTGTCTTATATTTTAAATCGCTAGCTAATTTATTTATCTTGTCTTCTATATTCCCTCTATACCTACAAGACAGCTGTGATTTACCAAACCTATGACATTGCAATAAATTACTTGGTATATAATTTTTGAGAGCAATTCTTGATAACTCCTCAAAATCAGACGGTAGTTTAGTGCAAGATACATAATTTTGATTGGAACATAGCAGTAAGTATATATATTTTTTATGGCTATTAGATAAGTTGTTTTTTAGAGCTATTGAATATCTTGCATTTTTATATATTATCTCAAACGGATAAAAATCTTTATATCTTTCTTTTCTAGAGATCAAAAATTTAAAACAACTATTTATTTTACTATCCCACCTATCATTATTTTCATTTTTATTATTTTCTGGCACTTCATCGTGTATATTATTGTTTTGGTTGTCTATAATATTTAATTTTCCATTATCATAAAAATAGTCATATATATCAGCGTATGATATGGTCTTATCTTTATCAGCAAGAGCTAAAATCTCAATATAGTCACAAAAATATTCTTCAGTTGGGGTGTTACTTAAATTCTTAAAAATCACACCCATCTTTCTTGCCCTGAATCGTATTTCTTATTGCTTTACAAATTTCAACTATATTTTTGAGTAGATCTATATTTGACTCGTTATATTTTATCTTGTAAGCATAGCTGTTCGCTTCTTCTAGACAGTTTAATGCATCCTTTAAATATTTATAAAATATGTCATCTCGATCACTTTCTGCTAGAATAGATGCTTCTGTTAGTGGTAAATCACCGTTAATAAATTTATTGGTTATTTCAGTGTTTGATAAAATTTTATTTAGTTTGATAAGATTATCGCTACTGCCCAAAACTCTACTTTTATTTTCACTATTTTTTTCAAAAAATAATTTAGTAAGTATTCTTAGATTATCTTGATCCAGTTGTTTAAGCGGCTCATTACTTTCTAGGTTAATTCCCAAAAAAGTATTATGTTTTCATATCGAAGCGAATCCGCAAAATAGTTAAAGTATATAGTTGTTTCATCGAGTTTTGGTATTTTGTAAAATCCACTATCTTTTATTATTTCATAAATTTGGTAGCTAACTAACACTCTTTTTATATAATCACTTTTACTGCCAATTTTTTTAGCAAGTTCTCCGGATTGAGAATTTATATCTTGATTTTGCATAGTTGGCAAAAGATAATTTAAATATCTAGCCTTTTCAAGCATTCCCCGAGATTTCACGCCAGTCACATGCCTATAACCAAGATATTGCAAAATTTCATTTCTGCTTTCAAAGACTATGCATGGAATATTAGTTGGTCTATTATCTCCCTCTTTTAAAACTTGCTCTATCTTTTTAGTATAAACATCAGCCAAATTTGGTTTTTGTAAAAGTTTTAATGCGGTTAATCTTCTATTTCCTTCTATTACTATATATTTTTCATTATCCTTTGTGACAAGCAAAGGCTCACCAATAAAATACCCATTTTGGGCGATCGTAAGCATCAGCTCAATAATTGAGGCGTCTTGCAGCATCCAATTTACTATATCTGTTTAACTAGGATTAGCATTTTGAAACTATGACGAAAGTTCTGGATTTTTAACATTTGGTTCTAAATCACGCAACTTTATAATTGATAATTTTTGATCTATAATCATACTCCATAAATTGATTGCACTATTTTACTAAAAATTAAAACAAACAAAGCAATATGCAACAAAAACTAAATTTAATGACTTATATTTTTTGACATAATAATTTTGTTTAAAATCGTATTTATAAGGAAACTTGGTTATTA
>JAJQAF010000071.1 GCA_021203945.1 Campylobacter sp. | reverse complement strand
AAAATAGGCGATCAGCAAAGCTGTTTACTGCTATTTACAAGGCATAATTTTCAGTTTTTTGCTAGAATTCCAAAGTGAGCTTACTTGACGAATTTATAAAATTTTTAAATGACAATCTGCCTAAAGCGCCTAGTTTTCATCCATATTATGAGGAAGCTTTGGGCGTGATGTTAAAGGCGGGCGGAAAGCATTTTCGCGCTCAGCTTTTACTCGGCGTCGTAGATGTCTTTGATCCTAATCTCGTAAAAGACGCAATGAGGGTTGCGCTCGCCCTTGAGATGATGCATACGTATTCGCTGATACACGATGATTTGCCGGCTATGGATAACGCTCCGCTCCGCCGCGGCGTTAAGACGCTTCACACGGCATATGACGAGGTGACGGCGATACTCGTAGGAGACGCGTTAAACACGCAGGCTTTTTATGAAATTTCGCGCGCGGACTTAGAGGCTGAGACGCGTATAAAATGCGTGCAAATTCTAAGTCGAAACGCAGGCGTAAGCGGTATGGTGCTGGGGCAAGCGCTTGATTGCTTTTTTGAAAATAGCGACAATTCTAACGTCAAAAATGCCAAAACAAAGTTTGGTTTAACGCAAAAAAGGCTAAATTTAGACGAATTAAAATTTTTACATATTCATAAAACGGCTAAATTGATCGCAGCTAGCTTGGAAATGGGTGCGGTTATAGCCGGATTAAGCGAGGCTCAATGCGGGCGAATTTATAATATAGGGCTTGATTTGGGGCTTGCGTTTCAGATACAAGATGACATAATCGACGCTACAAGCGATGAAAATACGGCTGGTAAGCCCACTTTAAACGATACTACGAAAAATTCTTTTACGAATTTGCTCGGCATTAACGGTGCAAAAGATAGTAGGAACGAGCTTATCGCCAAAATACTAAACGAGTTAAATAGCTTGCCGAACGGTATAAAAAATGTAGTTGAAAATTTAATAAATAAACATTTGAAAGGTTAAAAATGCTAAAAAAACAAGCTGATACGATAAGATTCTTGTGCGCGGATATGGTGCAGGCGGCAAATTCCGGACATCCGGGCGCGCCTATGGGATTAGCCGACGTCATTACCGTGCTTGGCAAACATCTAAAACACAATCCTAAAGACCCGACGTGGCTAAACCGAGATAGGCTGGTTTTTAGCGGCGGTCACGTAAGCAGCCTTGTTTATAGCTTTTTATATCTGAGCGGATATGATATTACGTTAGATGAGCTTAAAAATTTTCGCCGACTTGGCTCAAACACTCCCGGACACCCGGAAATTCATACTCCCGGCGTAGAGATAGCGACCGGACCGCTTGGACAAGGCGTAGCAAATGCGGTAGGCTTTGCTATGGCGGCAAAATACGCGGCAAATATCCTAAATACCCCCGAAAGCGAGATCATAAACCATAAAATTTATTGCCTCTGCGGCGACGGCGATTTACAAGAGGGTATAAGTTACGAGGCGTGCGCTCTAGCAGGGCGTTTAGGGCTTGATAATTTAGTAATGATTTACGATTCAAATCATATCACTATTGAAGGCGATACCGCGATAGCTTGGAGCGAGGACGTAAAAGCGCGATTTGAGGCGCAAGGCTTTGAGGTCGCTCGCATAAACGGACACGACTACGACGAGATAGACTTTGCTTTAAGCGAAGCGGTAAATAAAGATAAGCCTTATTTAATCATAGCAAACACAAGCATCGCAAAAGGTGCGGGAGAGCTGGAGGGAAGTTGCCACAGTCACGGCGCGCCGCTAGGAGAAGATGTTATACGTGCCGCAAAAAGTGCCGCAGGATTTGATCCTGAATTAAAATTTTACGTTAGCGACGATGTGCTTTTAAGATTTCGAGGCGCTATAGATAAGGGTGATTTGGCACAAGCCGAATGGAGTAAGCGGCTTTTGACGCTTGACGACGAAAAGGCTAAAATTTTAAACGAGCTTTTAAACCCGGACTTTAGCACGATAGAATATCCGAAATTTAGCAACGATAAAAAGATAGCAACGCGCGATAGCAACGGTCAAATTTTAAACGCTATTTCAAGTGCCATAGCGGGCTTTTTGGGCGGTAGCGCCGATCTTGCTCCATCAAACAAAACCGAGCTAAAAGGCGCGGGCGACTTTCCGTGCGGCAAAAATATACACTTTGGTATTCGCGAACATGCGATGGCGGCGATAAATAACGCCTTTGCCAGATACGGGCTGTTTTTGCCTTTTTCTGCGACGTTTTTTATATTTAGCGACTATCTGAAGTCTAGCGCGAGAATGGCGGCGCTTATGGGCTTAAAGCATTTTTTCATCTTTACTCACGATAGTATCGGTGTCGGTGAGGACGGACCGACGCATCAGCCCGTCGAGCAGTTGAGCCAATTCCGCTCAATGCCGAATTTCTACGTATTTCGCCCGGCTGACGGTAACGAAAACGTTCTTTGCTGGAAAACGGCGCTAAATTTAGCCGCTCCGAGCGCTTTCGTGCTTAGCCGTCAAGGGCTTTCGCCTCTTGAGAGCGGAATTTACGGAGAGGTTAAAAACGGAGCGTATCTGCTAAAAAGCAGCGAAAATGCAAAGATTACTTTCATCGCAAGCGGTAGCGAAGTTGAGCTTTGCATAAAAGCGGCGGGAATTTTAAGCGGCGAGGGGATCGGGGTCAATATAGTTTCCGCGCCGTGTTTTGACCTACTTTGCGAGCAATCGCGCGAATACGTGGATAAAATTTTAAATTCGGACACAAAAATCATCGCCGTGGAAGCATCTAGCGGATTTGAATGGTTTAAATTCGCCGATTATGTCTATGGAATGAGCGGTTTTGGTGCTTCGGGTAAAGCCGACGAACTATTTAAACATTTTGGATTTGAGCCTACCGCGCTTTGTGAATTCGCTAAAAGCGTTATTTGATGGAGATCGCTCATATTATCGTTTTGTCTTTGGTGCAAGGCGTTAGCGAATTTTTGCCGATTTCAAGCTCGGCTCATCTCGTGCTTGTGCCAAAACTTCTTGGCTGGAGCGATCAAGGTCTTGCCTTTGACGTAGCGGTGCATATAGGCACGCTGATTGCGATACTTTGGTATTTTAAAGATAGGCTGGCAAAGCTTTTAAACGATTTTTGCGCCTCTATCGCGCAAAGAAGACCCGTAGGCGACAGCACGCTCGTGTGGTCGGTCGGACTTGCGACGATACCCGTGGGATTTTTTGGACTGATTTTTAACGATTTTATCGCTCAGCACGCAAGAAATAGCCTGCTGATCGCCTCGACAACGATAATATTCGGCGTCATACTTTTCATAGCCGATCGTAAATCGGGCTTAAAAAACGAATACGATATGACTATAAAATTTGCCCTTGTCATCGGGTTAGCACAGGCTTTGGCGCTGATTCCGGGCGTTTCTCGCTCGGGGATTACGATTAGCGCGGCGCTATTTTTAGGCTTTTCAAGAAGCACGAGTGCGAATTTTTCATTTCTAATGTCAATTCCCGTGATAATCCTTGCGGGCGGATTTGAAGCCTTGAAACTCGTGGAGTCGCCGCATCACCTACCTTGGGGGGATCTGTTGTTGGGTATCGTAGTGAGCGGCGTGAGTGCCTATATCTGCGTCAAGCTGTTTATGGCTATGATCGCGCGTATGAGTATGTTGCCGTTTGTTGTTTATAGGTTGATTTTAGGCGTATTTTTGTTTTGTGTGTTTATTTAGGCGGATTAAAATTTAGCTTTTTGCTAAATTTTACTTTTAGACTACCTTTGTTTAAGCACTTTAAGCTATAATACGCTTCTTTGGGTAGATGTCCGAGCGGTTGAAGGAGCACGCCTGGAACGCGTGTAAGGCTAATAACCTTCGTGGGTTCAAATCCCACTCTATCCGCCATTAGTTAAAATCAATTGCAATCAATCTCATTCAATTTTAATCATATAAAACCGATTTTTAGGTTACTTTCAAATATTTTTCTATAAAATTGCAATCAATTTCAATCATTAATAATTAATTGCAGTCAGTATATTTTTCCTGATTAATTTACTGATTAAGAGTAAAAAAACAGTTTAAAATTTAAGCGGTCAGTAAAAAGCTAAATAAAAGGATAGTAAATGCCTAAGTTATCAACGCAATTAACTATAACGGCAATTAAGAATTTAAAGCCTAAAGATAAAATTTACTTTGTAGGCGACGGCGACAATTTGCTTTTAAAGATTAAGCCTAACGGCGGAAAAACCTTTGTATATGAATATAAAAGCCCGCAAACAAACAAGATAAGGAGAATAACGCTAGGCGAATACGGCACAATAAGCTTACAGGAAGCAAGAGAGAAACGCAACGAGCTTAAAAAGCAGGTATTTAAGGGCTTTGACGTGCTGGAAGCAGGGGGATTTAAGGAATTTGGCGAGATATTTAACGACTGGATAAAAACGAAAGAAAAAAAGATAACCGACAAGCAACTTTTTTGGATAAGGCGTAAATTTGAAACTATATTTTTGCCTAAATTTGATAAATCGGATATGAAAAATCTTACGAGAAAAGATATTATAGGCTCTTTACAGCCTTTATTGACAGATGATAAGATAGAAACTGCATATAAGGTTTTAAGTGTGCTGAATTCATTCTATAAATATGCGCTTTTGCACGAATATGTAGAGCATAATATCATTTCCGATATTGACAAAAAGACACTGCTGGGAGTAAGAAAAATAAATCACTATGCATTTTTAAAGAGTGATGATGAAATAAGGAATTATTAATTGCCGTAAAAGGATATTTTGGAGATAACAGGCTAAAGTCGTGTGCTTTATTTCAGCTTTATACCGCCGTGCGTGGAGAGAATGCGAGGTTTGCTACGTGGGAAGAGATAGATTTAAAAAACGGGATTTGGAGAATAAGCGGGGATAAGATGAAAAACGGCTATCCGCACGAAGTGTTTTTGAGTGAAAGCCTTGTGGGATTTTTGCAAAATTTGAGAAAAAATAGCGATACGGCAGGCTTTTTGTTTCCGTCTTTAAGAAGTAAAACTCGCCCGATAAGTGATAATTCCGTCCGCTCTATGCTTAGAAATTTAGGCTATGCAAACGATAGCTTGACGCCGCACGGCTTTCGGGCTACTTTTAGCACGATTTGCCACGAAAGGCGGGACGAGCACGGGCAAAGTAGCGATATAATAGAGCTTTGTCTCGCACACGTTGAGAAAAATAGGGTCAAAGACGCCTATAATCACGCAAAGAATTTAAAAGCACGTGCGGCGCTTATGCAATGGTGGAGCGATTATTTAGATAGTTTGGGCGGGCTTGCCTGATTTATAGGCGTTGATAGAATTTAGCGAGTAATAAATCACCTTTGAATTAATCTTATTTACTAGAATTTTGCCGCTTTGGACTAGGCGGTAAAGCGTGGCTTTGCTTATATTAAGTTCGGCTAACGCCTCTTTTGCGCTAATATACTTATCATTCATCTATTGCCTCCTTTATCCTTTTAATCGTATTTCTAATCTCTTTCAAATTTGAGCCGCCTAACGCACAATCGCATAAAAACATAATCTTTTTGATTATCTCTTTACTCTCTTGCTCGTGTTCCCTTAGACGCCTTTTAAGCTCTTGCATAATAGCCGCGGGCGGTGGCTTTTTACGCTTCATTTTAGCCCATATCCTCTCAAGCTTGGCGTTATAGTATTCGTATGCTTGCTTTGGCGGCATTCGTTGCACGGACGGCAACTTTTCGCACGTCTTAAATTTGCCGTTTTGTAAATACACTGCGTCTTTATAGACCGATATTTGTTCGCCGTAAGTCATCATCTGATTATCTCCGCTTTAATTTGCTTTCCCAGCCACTCTATAACATTCACGCTTACGGCGTTACCCGCCATCTTATAAAGTTGGGTATCGCTTATCTTTAAGTTTCTTGCAATATCGTGCATATCGTCCGGGAAGCCTTGAAGTCTAAAGCATTCAAGAGGCGTAAGCCGTCTTATACGTCCGTTTATTTGTGAAGGGAATTCACGTTTAACAACATAGCTGCCTCTTGAGTTGTTTGAGTATCTTGCCGTAACGGTATTGGCAACAACTTGTTGTCTTTGTAGCTCTTTACTCTTGCAGTTGATTTGGGGCTTAAATAATATTTTTCCTCCGCCTCTTTTTCCAAGATGTCCGACAATAAACAATCGTTCTCTGTTTTGCGGTAATCCGTAAAATTTGCTGTTAAGCACTCCCCATTGCAAATCATACCCCAGCTTAGCAAGCGATGTGAGGATTGTTGCGAAAGTTCGCCCCTCTTCGTGCGAGAGTAATCCTCTAACGTTTTCAAAGAGTAAAATTTTAGGTTTTTTAGCCCGCGCAATTCTTTCAAATTCAAAGAAGATTGTTCCTCTCGTATCATTAAATCCCTTTCTTTTTCCCGCTATTGAAAACGCTTGGCACGGAAAACCGCCGACAAGCATTTTGAATTCGGGTAAATCGTTCGTATCTATTTTGGTTACGTCGCCGAAATTTCTATCGTCGTTAAAATATGCCTTATAAAGCATACTTGCATATCTGTCAATCTCGGCGTAACCCGCACAAGTAAATCCGTTACGCTGCAATCCTAAACGAAAGCCGCCTATACCGGAGCAAAGCTCAAGAAATTTCATTTTTAACCTCTCAAATTTAAACAATCCTCGTTATTATCCAGCCAAAATATACTCGGATTGCCTTTAAAGCTTTGATTAAAGACAAACCAAGCATAAACCATCATTCCCGTCTTATATTTGCCGTCGGGGCGTATCTCGTCGCTAAGCATCGGATAGCGGGTAAAAACATAGACTTTTTCTAAAATTTTAAGAGAGTAAATCTCATCAAATCTTTGCTTGCCGTGCAGATAGTTTAGCGGCAACAAAAAGGCGAATTTATAGTTTGTGATTTCGTGAGCTTTTAGGATAAACTCTTTTGCAAGGCTAAAAGGCGGATTTGTAATGATATTATCAATCGTTCGGCTTTCATCTAAAAAGCTTTTGCCGCCGGTTAAAATATCATAAAATTTAACGTCTTTATATCCAAACTCATTTAAGACGGTAACTATCGCCCCGTTTCCGCAAGCAGGCTCTAAGATTGAGCCGTTAAAGCTTTGCGCCTCTAAAAGCCTTCTTGTGAGATTATACGGAGTTTGGTAAAAGTCGCTTTTATGTCTTGCCTTATTCGTATTCAGACTGAAGTTTTTACCCATTGTTTATCCTCTTTAGCCTGTTTGATTTGCTCATCCGTTAGGGTGTGGCTCATTAAGATAAAAAATTTCATATTGTCTCCTTTTTATATAAATTTAAAACCGTCATAGCCGTGTTTTTTGCAAAAGGCTTGCAATAAATCATCAGAGCCTTCATATCCGAATAATCTCTCTTCGGGAAAGGAGCAATACTGCTTAAAAAAATCAGGATAATGCTCTTGGCTATGAACCTTGTCTTCTCGTATGTTTATCTCCTTGCCTAGTTGCGGAAATATGGCAGTGGGATAACGACTTAAATCAACGAATAAAACTTTCATTATTTAATCTTTTTTAACTCTTTTGCGACCAGCATTGCATATCCTGCGATATCCTCCCAATGGTCTATATATTCAGGGTCACCCGCACCTATGCGAGCTATCTTATTAAAAATCATATCTAAGGCTTCATCTTGCACGGTAAGCTTAAAGGGTGTAACCTTTTGTGCGTTAAACATAGTTTTAAAAGCGCTCGCTATCCTTGCGTAATCGCTAAATTTGCCGTGAGTTTGCTCCCTTTGATTTAAAATTTCATCTATATTCATCATCTATCCTTTAAAATTTAGCTTTATTATCTCATCTATGCTTGAGGGGTCATTTAGAATTTCTTTTACTTGCTCTACGCTATAACGCAGAATTAAGTTCTCGGCTTCATTTTGCGTTAAACCCCTTTTAATAAGCTCTTGTTCTAACAAATCGTGAGGTAAAGGCTCGTTTGCTTCAGGCTCTATTTGAATTTCTATTATGTCTTGGGTTTGTGAAGTTTCCGCCGCATTCATCAACTGCTCTTTTTCCTCTTGAGATAGGATTTGATTAAGCTCGCTTGCTTTTTTAAGCCCTAAAGACGATAAATCCTTACCTTTGGCTATGTCGTTTAGATTTAGCGGTTTTTCTTGCTTGGTTTCTATCTGCGCTATGT